>VGAL01000035.1 GCA_016870715.1 Actinomycetota bacterium
TTCTCGGCCGGAGGTTTTGGCGATCTTGGAGATATCTTTGGCAATCTCTTTGGTGGTCAGCGCGGGCCGCGACGCGGCGCTGATATGCAGGCCCAAGCAACTATCTCTTTTCGCGAATCCATCAATGGAACTCAATTAACCTTTAACTCACCAAGTGGCCCCGTTACGACAAAGATTCCTGCAGGAGTAAACGATGGAGCAAAGATTCGCGTCCGTGGTAAAGGCGCCCCTGGTGAGGCTGGACCTGGAGATTTGTACATCACGATTAACGTCGCTGCTCATTCGGTCTTTTCAAGAAAAGAAGAGAATCTACTTCTCACTCTTCCCGTGACATTCCCCGAAGCAGCGTTGGGCGCCGATATCTCGGTACCAACTCTCTCTGGCGAAGAGGTAACTCTTCGACTACCTGCCGGTACTGCAAACGGTAAAACTCTTCGCATTAAAGGGCGTGGTATCACTCGAAAAGATGGAAGCGCTGGAGATCTTCTCGTAACAATCGAAGTTTCTGTCCCTCAACGAGTCGATGGTAAGGCGAAGAGAGCTCTCGAGAGCTACCAAGAAGAGAGCAAAGGCGCAGATCCACGCGAAGAACTTCGTAAGCGAGCGCGCTCATGACTCGCGAACATAGAGATGCTAAAGAATTAGGAGACGAGACTCCGGTTTATGTGATCTCAGTAGCAGCAGAATTAGCCGGTATGCACCCACAAACGCTCCGACAATATGATCGGTTAGGCTTGGTTTCACCAGGGCGCAGCAGCGGACGTGGGCGGAGATATTCCTTACGTGACATTGTTCTGCTTCGAACAATTGCAAAGTTAACCAACGATGGCATCAATCTTGCGGGAATCGCACGAATTATGGAGTTAGAGGCGACCGTCGCACGACTAGATGGTGAAGTTGCGCAGTTACGTCAAGAAGTGAATGCACTTCTCGCGGAAAATCCACCAAAATCACTCGTCATCTATCGCCCAGAGAATCAATAATTCATTAGTATTGCGCACTATGAGCGCACGAGAAGCACTTTTAGAAGAGATCAAATCAAAAGCTGTTGTCCACGGGAAGGTCATTCTTTCCAGCGGTAAAGAAGCCGACTATTACGTAGATTTACGTCGAGTAACTCTGGATTCTGTAGCAGCACCCCTCGTAGGTGAGGTGCTGCTCGATGCCACTGCACATCTCGACTATGACGCAGTTGGTGGGTTAACAATTGGCGCTGATCCCATCGCAACTGCGATGCTCCATGTTGCGCATCGACGTGGAAAAAAAGTCGATGCTTTTGTCGTTCGTAAGAGTGAAAAACATCATGGGTTGCAACGGCGAATCGAAGGGCCCGATGTAAAAGGGCGAAGAGTATTAGCACTCGAAGATACCTCTACTACTGGCGATTCGGTTCTCGCTGCTGTTGCGGCGCTTCGAGAAGCAGGAGCAATTGTTGTCGGTGTTGCGGTAATTGTTGATCGCGGTGCAGGCCCAAAAATCAAAGAAGTGAATGTTCCATACGTTTCTATATATGCACTGGCAGATTTAGGCCTTAGTTAGATTTCACTTCTTCTTTTTTAATAGCTCTCGGATAATTGGAATAAGACTAAGCACTATCAAGACGCCCACTATTGGGATGAGATATTTGTCGATGGAACCTGAGACTCGCTCACCTAATAAATAACCAACAATCAGGATTGAAGTAGTCCAGATCACGGCGCTGAGCGCGTTCCAGAAAGTAAATCTTTTCTTATCCATCTTGAGAATTCCTGCAAGTGGGCTCATCAAGGTACGAACGATAGGAACATAACGACCAAAGATAATTGCTTTGCCCGGGCCATATCGATTAAACCAATGTTCTGCATATTGAACCCGTTCTTGATTGAAAATTCTTCCATCAGGGCGATTAAAGAGTGATCGTCCATAACGAATTCCGATGTGGTAACCCAACTCCGAACCTAGGAATGCGGCAATCGGACAGAAAATCAGGAGCGCAGTGAGCGAGAGTTGAAAGCCGAGAGCATCCGTTCCTGCCGCGAGCCCAGCAACAAAAAGGAGTGAATCCCCAGGAAGCACGATGCCAACAAGCAGACCTACCTCGATAAATAGAGTGATGACCACCCCGATTGTGCCCAGGCCAGTAACAATCGCCTCAGGATTGAGGAAGTCAGCCAGGCTCACAGCGCCACCTTACGCGGGTCGGCCCGTAATTTTCGCATCGGCGCAATCTATGAAATTATTGGGCGTAAGCCTTCGGTGAGCTACCAGCGAAGATTTACACCCTCTAGCTCTGGTGAAAGGCTTCGACAAATGCCAGCAATTGTTCTGCTTGGTGCCCAATGGGGCGATGAAGGTAAAGGTAAAGCCACCGATATTTTGGGTGATCGCGTGAATTATGTTGTCCGTTACCAAGGTGGAAATAACGCAGGACACACAGTTGTCATCGGCGATCAAAAGTATGCGCTTCATTTGTTACCTTCTGGAATTTTGAGTCCGAATGTAATTCCAGTAATTGGAAATGGTGTTGTGATTGATCCAGCAGTTCTATTAGAGGAGATCAAAGGTCTCAATGACCGTGGAATCGATACATCAAAATTAGTTATCAGTTCAAATGCACATTTAATAACCCCTTACCATCGCACCATCGACAAAGTTTCCGAGCGTTTCCTAGGTAAGGCGAAGATAGGTACTACTGGACGAGGAATCGGTCCGGCTTATGCTGACAAAATCAGTCGTATTGGAATTCGAGTTCAAGATCTCTTTGATGAATCAATTCTGCAAAAGAAGTTAGAAGGCGCGCTCAAAGATAAGAACCAAGTTTTGACAAAAGTCTTTAACAGAAAAGATATGCAAGTGTCGGAAATACTCGAGGAATATCTTGAGTTTGCCGAAATCCTCCGTCCGTATATTGCTGATACTTCATTACTGCTCAATCAAGCCCTTGAAAAGGGTAAGACAGTATTACTTGAGGGATCGCAAGGCACGCTCCTTGATGTAGACCACGGCACTTATCCATTTGTAACATCCAGCAACCCAACTGCAGGTGGTGCATGTACTGGATCTGGTATTGGTCCCACAAAGATTGAACGAGTTATCGGAATCGTCAAGGCGTACACCACTCGTGTTGGCTCTGGACCATTCCCTACTGAGTTAGAGAATGAAGATGGCGAGAAATTACGGACAATCGGCCATGAGTATGGGACTACTACTGGTCGCAATCGACGTTGTGGTTGGTATGACGCGCCAATTGCACGATTTGCCGTCCGTATCAATGGATTAACCGATTTCTTCCTTACCAAACTTGATGTATTGACCGGTTGGGAGAAGATTCCAGTCTGTGTTGCGTATGAAATCAACGGCAAGCGAGTTGAGGAGATCCCATCATCTCAAACTGATTTTCATCATGCGGTTCCTATCTATGAATACCTTCCAGGATGGAATGAGGACATTTCGAAGGCGCGATCGCTCTCTGATTTACCAATAAATGCTCAGAAATATGTGGCATATCTTGAGGAAATATCGGGAGCGCCTATGAGCGCGATTGGTGTCGGGCCGGGACGCGATGAAACTATAGTGACAAGGGATCTTCTGAAACGATGAGAGTACTTCTGATTGGAAGCGGAGCGCGAGAACATGCACTCGCATATTCGCTCAAGTCAGATTCTTCAGTAAGCGAATTACACGTCGCCCCTGGTAATCCTGGAATTAACAAGTATGCGATTGCTCATGAGGTAAATCCCAACGACCCAGAATCAGTATCACAACTTGCACAGTCAATAGATGCAGATTTGGTGGTGATTGGTCCAGAAGCGCCATTGGTAGCAGGAGTAGCAGATGCGGTACGCGCTCTTGGTATCCCATGCTTTGGCCCTTCGAAAGCTGCGGCGCAGATTGAAGGTTCGAAGAGTTTTGCAAAAGAGATTATGGCTAGCGCTGGGGTTCCCACCGCGCAATCTTTCACCTGTACGACTCAAGAGGAGATTGAGCGCGCGCTCGATGCTTTTGGTCCGATTTATGTCGTAAAGAATGATGGACTTGCAGCAGGCAAAGGTGTTGTCGTTACTGAAGATCGGAGCGTTGCACTTAAACATGCTCTTGACTGCGGGAGAGTTGTGATTGAGGAGTATCTCGATGGTCCCGAGATCTCTCTCTTTGGTATCTCCGATGGCACCCATGTAATTGGGATGGAGCCAGCTCAAGATTTCAAACGCGTTTTCGACAACGACCAAGGTCCGAACACTGGTGGAATGGGCGCATACTCACCACTACCGTGGGCGCCAAAGGATATTGTCGAAAAAACCGAGCGTGAAGTTCTCTTGCCGACAATTAAAGAATTAGCAAAACGTGATATGCCATTTATTGGATTGCTCTATGCAGGACTTGCCCTGACTTCGCGTGGGATTCGCGTGATTGAATTTAATGCACGTTTTGGGGATCCTGAGACAGAAGTATTGTTGCCTCGTTTGAAGACACCGCTTGCACAGTTGCTTCTTGCCGCTGCTACCGGAAATCTTGCAACGCATCCACCCTTGGAATGGTCTTCACATTCAGCAGTCACTGTCGTCTTGGCATCAGAGGGCTATCCAGAGAATCCACGAACGGGTCTTGTGATTGAGGGGCTTTCAGATCAATCAGATGCAATTATCTTTCATGCAGGTACTAAAGAATCCTCCGGAAAGTTGATCTCTCATGGTGGTCGCGTCTTAGCAATCACCGGAGTCGGGAGC
This sequence comes from Actinomycetota bacterium, assembly GCA_016870715.1. Lineage (GTDB taxonomy): Bacteria > Actinomycetota > Actinomycetes > Nanopelagicales > Nanopelagicaceae > IMCC26077. Next base: position 4,707 of record VGAL01000035.1, read on the forward strand.
GACCTGGAAAGCGCCCGATCCAACAGCTATGCCGTGCTCTCAAAGATTTCTCTTGCTGGTAGCCATTATCGAAAAGATATTGCTTTAAAAGCGTCAATCAATGAGAAAGGGGCTTAAGTGGTCGAGAATAACGCCATGAATATCCCATCCACGCTTGCAACAAGGTATGCAAGTGATGCGATGTGTGCGATTTGGGCACCTGAGGCAAAAATCATTCAGGAACGGAAGCTCTGGGTTGCAGTCCTCAAGGCTCAGCAGCAACTGGGGTTACCAATTGACGCTTTGACGATTTCTGCTTACGAAAAAGTAATTGAAAGCGTTGATCTGTTAGCGATTGATCAACGCGAGAAGAAATTGCGTCACGATGTTAAAGCTCGCATCGAAGAATTCAATGCCCTTGCTGGGCACGAAGCGATACATGCAGGTATGACTAGTCGTGATTTAACAGAGTCAGTCGAAGCGCTACAAATCAAGGCTGCGTTGACGCTTGTGCGAGATAAATATGTGGCGTTACTTGACGGATTTTCAAATAGAGCAGGCGAATTTATTGATCAACCAATCGCTGGCCGTTCACATAATGTCCCCGCACAGATAACGACTGTAGGAAAGAGGTTTGCCACTTTTGCCGAAGAGGCAATCTTTGCCTTCAATCGCCTTGAAGATCTCATTGCGCGGCTACCGTTCCGAGGAATCAAAGGACCTGTTGGAACAGCACAAGATGCTCTTGATCTCTTTGAAGGAGATGCCAATCGATTACGAGAGCTAGATCAGAAAATCGGCAAACATTTGGGATTTGAGAATATTCTCGATTCAGTTGGTCAGATCTATCCACGCTCTTTTGATTTCGATGTTGTATCGGCTCTCGTACAACTCGCCGCAGCGCCATCAAATATGGCTACCACTTTACGTTTAATGGCTGGAGCAGAGTTAGCGACAGAAGGTTTCCAAGCCGGGCAGGTTGGTTCATCGGCGATGCCACATAAGATGAATGCGCGCTCGAGCGAACGAATCAATGGATTCACTGCGCTGCTGCGCGGTTATTCAGTAGCGATCTCGGAGTTAGCGGGCACACAGTGGAATGAAGGCGATGTGGCGTGCAGCGTAGTACGTAGGGTTGCACTCCCTGATGCCTTCTACACAATAGATGGACTATTGGAAACTGCCCTCACTGTCATTAGTGAATTGGGAATCTTTAAGAGCGCAATAGATGCAGAACTAGAGCGGAATCTTCCATTCTTAGCAACTACAAAAATCTTGATGGCAGCGGTGAAAAAAGGTGTCGGGCGCGAGAGTGCACATGAAGTTATTAAGGAACACTCGATTGCTACTGTGAAATCATTACGAGATGACGGAGTAAATAATTTGCTGGAGCGAATCGCCAACGATTCACGGATTCCCTTAGATAGTAATGAATTGAACGCTCTTATCTCAGAACCAATGGAGTTCACTGGAATGGCACGTGAGCAAACATTACAAATTATTGCGCGCGTTTCTGAGATCACTGCTCGATACCCTGAGGGAGCACGATATCGGCCAGGTGCGATTCGGTGATTGGCTGGCGCCCCTTAAAAAGCGGGAAAGTTCGAGATTTATTTATCAATGATGCGGGGGAGATTCTCCTTGTTGCATCAGATCGAATCAGTGCTTATGACTGGATTATGCCGACTGCCATTCCAGATAAAGGGCGCTTGCTCACTCAACTCTCACTTTTCTGGTTTAACAAACTCTCTAACATAACTCCGCATCACGTTCTCTCTACCAACGTCCCCATGGAAGTTAAAGGGCGAGCAATCATCTGTAAGTCCCTTGAAATTTTCCCGGTCGAATGTGTGGCTCGGGGCTACCTCACCGGTTCCGGTTGGGTTGAGTACCAAAGAAGGCAAGAGGTATGTGGCATTCCCCTCTCCGAAGGACTACTCGATGGATCGCAGTTAACAGAACCAATCTTTACTCCTGCAACAAAAGCGGAAATTGGTGAGCATGATGAGAACATTTCATTTAGCGAAACTGCCGAAATCACCGGGGAGAGCATCGCATCCGAACTTCGACGTCTGACCCTTTCCCTTTATTCAACCGCTCGCGATTATGCAAAGGAGCGAGGGATCATCATCGCCGACACCAAATTTGAATTCGGAATAGATAGTAAAGGTCAGATCACCCTTGCTGACGAAGTACTTACACCAGATTCATCGCGTTTCTGGCCAGCCGAGAGTTGGCGTCCAGGTGGCGCACAGCCATCATTTGATAAGCAATATCTTCGTGATTGGCTGACCAATATCGGTTGGGATAAGCAGAGCCCACCTCCAGAGCTTCCCGATGAGGTAGTTGAAAAGACTCGCGCGAGATATATTGAGGCGTACGCCGCATTGACCGGTGAGAAGTTTCAGTAGTTTCTCCCATAAGATAGCGATGTGGCGAAGGTAATCGTTGATGTCGTTCTTAAAGATGAGATTCTTGATTCGCAAGGTGATGCAATATCGCGCGCTTTACCTAGAATGGGTTTCACGTTCTCGCCAACTTCAGTCCGGCAGGGAAAAAGCTTCATTATTACTCTTGATCACGAGCCAAGTCGCGACGAGTTAGGCGAAATAGAGAAGGCAGCAGCAACGCTTCTCTCCAATCCAGTGATTGAATCATTCTCGATCCGAGTGGAGCATTAATGCGGGTAGGCGTAGTTACCTTCCCCGGCACTCTTGATGATCATGATGCGGCGCGTGCCGTTCGTTTTGCTGGCGGAGAGGCGATCTCGCTCTGGCATGGGGATAGCGATTTACAGGGGGTTGCTGGGGTAATTCTCCCGGGTGGCTTTTCATATGGCGATTATTTGAGGTGCGGTGCGATTGCCAGATTCTCGCCGATCATGAGCGCAATCATCCCTGCCGCAGAAAATGGGCTACCCGTCTTGGGAATCTGCAATGGTTTTCAAGTGCTCTGTGAGTCGCATCTTTTACCGGGAGCGCTCACGCGAAATAGCGAACTGCACTTTCTTTGCCGTGATCAAGAGATTGAGATTGTTAATAACGAGAGCGATTGGACCTCTGATTTTTCCAACGGTCAAAGAATAATCATTCCATTGAAGAATGGTGAAGGATCTTTTCAATGTGACGATAGAACATTAAATGAATTAGAGGGTAATAATCGTGTGATAGCGCGCTATGTTGGGATTAATCCAAATGGATCACGAAATTCAATTGCGGGAATCACAAATGCGCGTGGAAATGTGGTGGGAGTTATGCCACATCCAGAGCATGCAATTGATTCGCTCACTGGGCCAACAGCCGATGGATTGGCATTCTTTACCTCTCTTATGAAAACACGAGTCTGATTATGGCGCTCGACACTGTTGCAAAAGCTACTTCCACTCCAGAAATAATCCAGCCCTGGCGCGAATTAGGTTTGAAGGAAGATGAATACCAACGCATCAGAGAGATATTGGGGCGGCGTCCAACATCAAGCGAACTGGCGATGTATTCGGTGATGTGGAGTGAGCATTGTTCATATAAATCCTCCAAAGTGCATTTACGACAATTTGGAGAGAAGGCGCCTCAGTCTGATGCGTTATTAGTAGGTATCGGAGAGAACGCAGGCGTGGTAGATGTTGGCCAGGGTTATGCAGTTACATTTAAGGTCGAATCCCATAATCACCCCTCATTTATCGAGCCTTATCAAGGTGCAGCGACTGGAGTCGGCGGAATAGTCCGCGACATTCTCACGATGGGCGCTCGACCAATTGCCATCCTTGATCCCCTTCGGTTTGGCTGCGCTGATGCTCCCGATACCAAACGAGTGTTGCCGGGAGTTATTGCTGGTATCGGTGGCTATGGAAATTGCATAGGAGTCCCAACAATAGGCGGCGAGGTCATTTTTGATGATTCATATAGCGGCAATCCACTTGTTAATGCCCTATGTGTAGGTGTGATGAAACATGAAGATATAAAACTTGCAAAAGCATCGGGTGCTGGGAATTTAGTTCTGCTCTTTGGTGCAAAGACCGGTGGAGATGGAATTGGCGGCGTTTCCGTCTTAGCAAGTGAAACTTTCGATGATAAAAAACCCACGAAGCGACCAGCGGTCCAAGTGGGCGACCCATTTACAGAAAAAGTATTAATTGAATGCTCGCTTGAGATTTTCAAAGAGGATCTCGTTGTGGGAATTCAAGATTTGGGCGGAGCCGGACTCTCTTGTGCCACAAGCGAATTAGCTTCTGCAGGGACCGGTGGAATGCGTGTGGAATTAGATCGAGTACCTCTCCGAGATGCCAATCTCTCACCTGAAGAGATATTAATGAGTGAGTCCCAAGAGCGAATGTGTGCGGTGGTTCCGCCAGAGAAGGTTGAACGCTTTATGGAGATCTGCAAGAAATGGGATGTGGTGGCAACGGTGATTGGTGAAGTCACTTCAGGTAAACATCTTGAGATTACTTGGCATGGTGAATTAATCGTCGATGTGCCTCCGAGGACAGTGGCTCATGATGGCCCGGTGTATAACCGACCATTCACTAGGCCCGCTTGGCAAGGGGAATTAGTGGGAAATGGTGCAGAGAATCTGCCGCGCCCGCAGAGCGAAAGCGCAATCGCAGATGCGATTTTGACTTTGATTTCTTCACCAAATATCGCGGATAAAAGTTGGATTACCTCTCAATACGATAGGTATGTTCAAGGAAATACCATTGCTGCAGGGCCAAGTGATGCGGCAGTAATCAGAATTGATGAGAACACTTTCTTGGGAGTTGCTGTTGCAACTGATTGCAACGGTAGATTCTGCAAACTAGATCCATATGAAGGCACTCAATTAGCGCTCGCCGAGAGTTTTCGAAATGTAGCGGTTACTGGAGCAAAACCATTGGCAATCACAAATTGTTTGAATTTTGGCTCACCAGAAGATGCTGGCGTGATGTGGCAATTTGCCGAAAGTGTTCGCGCACTAGCAGATGGCGCACTAGAGATGGGTCTGCCAGTTACTGGGGGCAATGTCTCGTTCTATAACCAGACCGGTGCAGTTGCGATTCTGCCTACACCAGTGATCGGCGTGCTTGGCGTGATCGATGATGTTCGCAAGGCAATACCCTACAAATTTTCTGGTGTAAAAGAGTTGATACTTCTTGGAGAGACTCTAGAAGAGTTCTCTGGTGGAGAGTGGGCTCATCTCCAGGGCCATCTTGGCGGCCTGCCGCCACGAGTGGATTTGAAGAGGGAGATGGTTCTTGCTCAATTTATGTATGCCCAACGTGATTTCATTTCTGCAGCGCATGATCTTTCTGATGGCGGTTTAGCTGTCGCTCTTATCGAGATGCTGCTTCATTCACAAACGGGAGCGAAGATATCCATTCATGGCGATCCGTTTACCCATTTATTTAGTGAAAGCACGGGTAGAATTTTGCTAGCAGTAAATCCAGAGGACTCTAACTATTTAGTCGGCAAGGCAACGGATGCGGGAATCACTACTACTCGACTAGGTCAATCTGGTGGCGAGAATCTCGAGATTTCCGGGGTGCTCTCGATGTCGATGTTGCACATCCGAGAAGCAAATCAGAGAACTATTCCAGCGCTTTTTACCGCTTGAGCGCTCGCTCCAGATCAGCATAAGCAGCGTCGATTGCGCGGATAGTAGCGTCATCGAGGATGACGCTTACCGGACCGCGCTGGCGAGAACTTGTGAAAATCCCTTGTTTAACGAGCAGGTATTTTTCTACGGCCACGTAGGAATCCAGCGTAGTTTGGTGTGAAACCATCTTCGCGATTGGCGCATGAATTTCAGCGGCACGTTTCATATCTCCAGATTCGAGAGTTTTCCATAGTGCAACTAACCCCCACGGAATCTCAGCGCCAGGCATAGTGCCAACGATTCCAATCGGGTAAGTGTCCATCAAATCAGCGCCACCCTGTCCTTCGAAGACTCTCGCACGTGCACCACTTGCATCTTTTAATTGCTGCAATCTTTCGGCGACTGGCTTAGCTTCAGGCTTGAACTGGACGCGCTCTTCACCATATTTATCGATCAATTCAACATATAAAGAGATCTCAAGCGGATGACCAACATAGTTGCTTGCATCTTGCACGATGACCGGGATTGTTACGCTTTCAATAATCGAGATGTAATACTTCGCAACTTCACTCGAGAGTGGCGCAAAGGCGCTTGGCGGAGTTGCCATAACTGCTGCCGCGCCATCTTCTTGCGCCCACTTCGCAAGCTGAGTAGCAATCTTGGTGCTCTCAGCTCCAACACTTGTGACGAGTGGAACTCTGCCACTGGCTGAAGCAATGACGCTCTGTGCTAACTCGCGTCGCTCATGTGCGGCTAACCGAAGTACTTCTGAGACCATGGCAAGCACAAAACCATCAACTTTGTTATTGATGAGCCAGTCAATTTCTCGCTTTAGTACATCATGGTCAATCGAATCATCAGATGTAAACGGCGTTGAGAGGACTGTAAAGACCCCATGCAATGGTTTTCCCATTAGTTCCTCGTGTCCCCTGTCTGACTGTTATAAGCCCCTAATAGTATTTTTCCAGCGAATCCATGTATATCGGAAATTACTAATGCCCTCGGTGGCAAAGTTCGCAAACAAGCCTGAGTTGACTAGGATTTAGGGCATGGTCCGCCGCCCTGACGGGAAACTCACACATGAGGTTGATGGTGAGAAGGGGCCGCAAG
>VGAL01000036.1 GCA_016870715.1 Actinomycetota bacterium
CTTTGATGAACGCGCGAGGGATGCGGCTAGCGCGAGATCGCGCTCATCATTACCGGTTCGTTGAATTGTTCCAGCGAGAATTCGCGAGGTCACTAAACCTTTATTTAATCGGACTAACAATTCTGGAGTTGCACCCACAAGGTTATCAATAGAAAAGATCCAAGTAGATCCATATTTCTCATGGAGCTTGTGCATGATGTGGCGCGAATCGAAAGGTAAATCAGATTGGGCAATCAAGTCGCGAGCAAGAACGACTTTGGATATTTCTCCGTTATGGATACGTGCTAACGCTTTATTGACGTTAGCCTCCCATTGAGATGCCGAGATTGCGCCACCAACCCAACTGAGATTCAGTGGGGCTTCGATTGGTTCTGGTTGCGGGAGAGCAGGCACCTCTTCATCACCTAACCAAGTGATCCAGGTACGACCATTTCTCTGTCCCACTACGATTTTGGGGATGATCGCGATACTTATCTCGTCTGAGTCAAATGCGGCTGAGAGAAAAAGCAGCGGACCAGTTCCAAATTTTTTTACCTGATCGTGAACTCGAAAGTGTGCACACCTCTCTCGCCACCAAAGCCGGATCTCTTCAAATCGATCACTACCCGATACCTCTAGGCGATCGAACTCGCCCCAACCAACTACCCCATCACCACCACGTACCCAGGCAAGAGCAGAGCTATCAGGGAGTAAGGAGAGTAAATCCTTGGCCTCACTAATTTCCTGCGAGTGGACCGTTACAGAGTGCGCAGAGTTCACTTGCGACGCTTATCCACCACTCGCCAGAGCATAGGCAGGGTCGAGGCTGCGATTGCGAGTTTGATAATTTCGCCGATGATAAATGGAGTGAGACCGGCATTGATTGTCCATGCCCAATCTTTTCCGGTTGATTGTTGTAACCAGATCAAACCAGGAATGAAAATGAGGAGTTGACCGATAAGCATGGCGAGAACTGCTGTAGAGATCTTCTTGTCCCACTTCTTTGATGCGAGAAAACTCAGTGCAACTGTTGCCAAGAACATTCCGATGAGATAACCGCCGGTGGGACCAACTAACTTTGCAATGCCATGTCCTTGCTGTGAGAAGACTGGAGCACCTGCAACGCCAAGGGCTATATAGAGCGCGAAGGTACTTGCACCAAGGGCACGGCCATAACTTGCACCAATGAGTAGCGCGCCAAGCGTCTGGCCCGTCACGGGAACTGGGGAACCGGGAATGGGTAGCGCAATTTGAGCCATCAGAGCGAGAAAGGCAACGCCGCCAGCGGCAAGCGCGCTATTGGTAATAAGTGTGCTCCTAGGAAATAGCGCGGCGCGCAGGGAATGGGGCGCTAATGGAATGGTGGTCATAGATCTGCCTCCAAAACTTCTTCACTCTCAATTGGCATCTGAGCGTACACACCATAAAGATGTACTCCATGGTACGAGCCCGACTGGATAAGTCGCCACGCGATGTGGCCGCGATGTTCGATCAGGTGGCAAAGCGTTACGACTTCCTCAACGACCTTTTGAGCCTGGGGCGGACAAAAGCGTGGCGCCGTTCAGTCGTAGCGACAATCGCACCCGCTCCAGGGATGCGGATTCTCGATTGTGCAGCAGGTACGGGTTCATCAACTGCCCCCTTGGTGGCTGCAGGCGCCGAGGCAATCGCCTCTGATTTCTCGCTGGGAATGCTTGAGGCTGGAGCGGCACGCGCCTCAAATCTGACCTTCATTGCTGCCGATAATCTCGCCCTCCCATTTGCAGATGAGAGCTTTGATGTTCTGACTATCTCCTTTGGGTTACGAAATGTGGCCGATGTGGAGCGGGCGCTACGTGAGGCCTACCGAGTAACGAAAACCGGCGGGCGACTTGTGGTCTGCGAGTTCTCGCACCCCAGCAATCGCCTCTTTCGCCAAATCTATTTTCGATATCTGATGCGGGTACTGCCCCCCTTAGCCAGAGCCTTCTCTTCCAATCCCGATGCTTACATTTACCTTGCGGAGTCGATTGAGGATTGGCCCAATCAGGGGGCGCTCGCCGAACAGATTTCGCAAGCTGGGTGGTCACGGGTCTCTTGGCAGAACCTGACCGGCGGGATCGTGGCCCTCCATCTCGCCCTCAAACTCAATGAACTCAATGAATAGGCCCCATAAACATAAATAGGTGGGTCAGATAACACTGGCTGGCGGTAATCGGGCGCCCCTTTGCCCCGTAAGATTTGAAGGAGGCCGGCGTTATCGCCTGCCAATCAAGTCGCGACAATGGCTCAAGGGGGAGCGATGAATCCATATGTTCCGATTCTGGTAATCGGGGCAATTGGTTTTGGATTCGCGGTGATCTCCATCGTTGCCGGTTACCTCACAGGCCCGCGCCGCTACAACCGAGCCAAAGCGCAAGCATATGAATGTGGCATTGAACCCACACCTCCTGCAGCAGGGGGCGGACGCTTTCCAATCAAGTACTTCCTCACCGCGATGCTCTTTATCATCTTTGATATTGAAATCGTCTTCCTTTATCCGTGGGCAGTTTCCTTCGATCAACTTGGCCTCTTCGGAATCGTCGAAATGTTTTTATTCATACTTACCGTCTTCGTCGCATACATCTACGTATGGCGCCGCGGTGGATTGGATTGGGACTAAATGGGTCTTGAAGAGAAACTCCCCAGCGGTTTTGCATTAACAACCGTTGAGAAACTCGTCGGGTATATGCGGAAGAACTCGCTCTGGCCTGCAACTTTTGGTTTGGCATGTTGTGCAATCGAAATGATGGCGGTTACAACTGGGCGTTATGACTTAGCCCGTTTTGGCATGGAAGTTTTCCGTGGTTCGCCACGTCAAGCGGATTTGATGATTGTCGCCGGACGTGTGAGTAACAAGATGGCCCCAGTTCTTCGCCAGGTCTACGACCAGATGTCAGAACCAAAGTGGGTAATCGCGATGGGCGCGTGCGCTTCATCGGGTGGCATGTTCAATAACTATGCGATTGTGCAGGGCGTAGATCACGTTGTACCAGTTGATATTTACCTACCTGGCTGCCCACCTCGTCCAGAGATGTTGATGGATGCGATTATCAAACTTCACGAAGAGATTAAGGATGCCAAGCTTGGTATCAATCGTGCGAAGGTCATCAAGGAAGTCGAGGCAGCCGCGCTCGCCGCAAAGCCCACAATTGAATTAAAAGGATTGCTTGCATGAGCGATATCGCGAAGCACAATATGAATTCTGAGAACGCCGGCATGTTCGGCGTCTCTGGGACTGGTGATACATCTGGATACGGCGGCTTACAGAAGCGAAAAATCCAAATAGGTTCCACGGAACGCCCTTTTGGCGGATATTTCGACGATGTAGTCGATGGACTTGAGCGGGCCTATCCCGGGTTTAACGATGCAATCGAACAGGTTGTGGTTGACCGTGGTGAATTAACGCTCCATGTTCGTCGTGCAAACCTTGTGGAGGTTGCGAAGTTTCTCCGTGATGATTTGAAATTTGAAATGTGCCTTGGGGTAAGTGGTGCCCACTATCCCGATGAGATTGGACGCGAGCTTCGAGCGCTCTATCCATTACTTTCCCTTACTCGCAATCAACGGATACGAATCGAAGTCGCAGCTCCCGATAACGATCCACATATTCCCTCTGTAGTAGAGATTTGGGCTGGTAATAACTGGCACGAACGCGAGACATACGACATGTTTGGCATCATCTTCGATGGCCATCCCGCACTTACTCGAATATTTATGCCTGATGATTGGAGTGGCCATCCGCAGCGGAAGGATTATCCGCTCGGTGGAATTCCTGTCGAATATAAAGGTGCAACGGTTCCACCGCCGAGTGATCGGCGGGTGTACCGCTAATGTCGCAGACATATAACTCTCCTCGCGAGACCACAGAGGGTCGAATTTATTCGGTAACAGGTGGCGACTGGGATGACTTAGTCACTGAGATTGGCTCCACCCAAGAAGAGCGCGTGGTTGTGAACATGGGGCCACAGCATCCATCAACCCATGGCGTCCTCCGTTTGATTCTGGAACTTGAAGGCGAAACTGTCACGGAAGCTCGATGTGGAATTGGTTATCTTCATACTGGAATTGAGAAGAACACCGAATATCGTTCATGGACACAAGGGGTCACATTCGTCACTCGAATGGATTACCTCTCACCCATGTTCAATGAAGCTGCATATTGTCTGGCTGTCGAGAAACTTCTTGGTATCACTGATCAGATCCCAGAGCGAGCAACGCTTATTCGTGTGATGATGATGGAATTTAATCGCATCTCCTCACACCTAGTTTGTCTCGGAACTGGCGGACTCGAACTCGGCGCGATTACTCCAATGTTCTTTGCGTTCCGAGAGCGCGAGATGATTCTCGATATCTTCGAGATGGCATCTGGACTTCGCATGAACACCGCATATATTCGCCCAGGTGGATTAGCCAATGATCTACCGGCAGATGCGATTCCAAAGATCCGCGAAGCGGTAAAAACCATCCGCAAGAATCTAAAAGATAACGAGAAGATGCTCGTGGGCAATTCCATTTGGATGAAGCGCACGGCAAATGTGGCACACCTTGATTTAGCTGGATGTATCGCGCTCGGCGTTACAGGTCCGGTATTGCGAGCAACTGGAATGCCGTGGGACCTCCGTAAGACCCAGCCCTATTGCGGCTACGAGAACTTCGAATTCGATGTGGTCACAGCGGATACCGCTGATGCCTATGGTCGATTCATGATTCGCGTCTATGAGATGGAACAAAGCCTTCGAATCATCGAGCAAGTCCTTGATCGCTTAGAGCCTGGACCAGTAATGGTGGGCGACAAGAAGATAGCTTGGCCATCGCAGCTCTCTCTCGGTGGCGATGGTTTGGGTAACTCACTCGATCACATCCGCGAAATCATGGGAACGTCGATGGAGGCATTGATTCACCACTTCAAATTAGTTACTGAAGGATTCCGGGTTCCTGCTGGACAGGTTTACGCTGCAGTCGAATCTCCACGAGGAGAGTTGGGCGCGCACATCATCTCCGATGGTGGAACGAGGCCATATCGAGTCCACTTTCGTGAACCATCATTTAATAACCTGCAATCCACTGCAGCAATGTGTGAAGGCAGCCTTGTGGCTGATGTCATCGCTGCGGTTGCATCAATTGATCCGGTGATGGGAGGCGTTGATCGCTGATGGCTAACACTCCACAAACATTCGATGCCAATTTCCTCTCACGACTGGATGCAATCATCGCGCGCTATCCACGATCTCGTTCTGCCATCATGCCGATGCTCCACCTAGTGCAAGCTCGTGAAGGATATGTAACTGCAGAAGGCATCGAAGTCATTGCTGAGAAATTGGATCTCACTACAGCAGAAGTGCATGCAGTGGCCTCTTTCTATACTCAATATCGACGTACTCCCGCTGGTGAATATCACGTGGGGGTCTGCACCAATACCCTCTGCGCAATCATGGGCGGTGACGAAATTTTCGCCGGACTCAAGGATCATCTGGGTATCGAAAATAACGAGCGCACCGCAGATGGAAAAGTCTCACTCGAACATATCGAGTGCAACGCCGCTTGTGACTATGCACCTGTCGTTATGGTCAATTGGGAATTCTTCGACAATCAAACGGTAGAGAGCGCTAAGACTTTGGTTGACGATTTGCGCGCCGGAAAGAAGCCAGCTCCAACCCGTGGTCCAGATTCGGTCCCTACTTTCAAAGAGGCTTCAGAAGTTCTTGCAGGATTCAATGACGGTCGCGCTAACGAAGGTGTGCAAGCAGGCGAACCAACTTTGCTCGGCCTGAAGATCGCAAAGGGAGAGCGGAAATAGATGAGTAAATTAACGCCGGTTCTCTCTGCACATTGGGATGAGAGAGATTCACATACGCTAGCGGGATATCAACGGCATGGTGGATACAACGCTATGAAGAAAGCGTTAGCAATGGATCCCGATGCTGTAATTCAGATGGTGAAAGATTCAGGTTTGCGTGGCCGCGGCGGAGCAGGTTTCCCAACCGGTAATAAATGGGGATTCATTCCGCAAGGGGATAACAAAGATCATTATTTAGTCGTAAACGCCGATGAATCAGAGCCGGGGACTTGTAAGGACACACCTCTATTAATGGCTAATCCCCATGTGCTAGTAGAAGGTGTCATCATCTCTTCGTATGCGATTAGAGCAAAACATGCTTTCATCTATATTCGTGGCGAAGTCACTCACGTCACTCGCCGCATGTTGCAAGCCATAGAAGATGCGTACAAGGCAGGCTTCCTTGGCAAGAACATTTTGGGCAAGGGTTTTGATCTTGAGTTAACGTTGCATATTGGTGCTGGGGCATATATCTGCGGTGAGGAGACTGCGCTTCTTGATTCTTTAGAAGGTTTCCGTGGTCAACCACGACTACGTCCACCATTCCCTGCAATCGCTGGACTTTATGCCCGTCCGACAGTAGTAAATAACGTTGAATCGATTGCATCAGTGCCGGCAATCATCGATAAAGGTGCAGAATGGTTTGCATCCCTTGGTACCGAGAAGAGCAAGGGTTTTACTCTCTTCTCACTCTCAGGACATGTGAACAATCCAGGGCAATTCGAAGCGCCACTGGGAATCACCCTAAGAGAGTTGCTGGAATTAGCCGGTGGCGTTCGAACCGGCCATCGGTTGAAGTTCTGGACTCCTGGTGGATCGTCCACACCAATTTTTACCGACGCGCATCTTGATACACCACTGGATTATGAATCAGTGAGCGCTGCCGGATCGATGTTAGGAACCAAAGCGCTACAGATTTTCGATGAGACTACCTGTGTGCTCCGCGCAGTACTTCGTTGGACCGAGTTCTACAAACATGAATCGTGTGGAAAGTGCACACCATGCCGTGAGGGCACCTGGTGGCTCGTACAAATCTTGCGCGATCTTGAGAATGGTAAAGGTAGCGAAGCAGATCTTGCCAAACTACTTGATATCTGCGACAACTTGCTTGGACGTTCCTTCTGCGCACTGGGTGATGGCGCTGCAAGTCCGATCATGTCATCAATCATGTATTTCCGAGATGAATATATCGCTCACCTCACAAACGGTGGTTGCCCATTTGATCCGGTCGCATCAACGCTCTTTGCATCAAGTAAGGCCGGTGCATAAGAGAGATGACTGCAGTGCAACCACAAACTGATCTAATCACGCTCATAATCGATGGATTTGAAATTACCGTTCCTAAGGGAACGTTGGTAATCCGTGCAGCAGAGCAACTAGGAATTCAAATTCCACGTTTCTGCGATCATCCACTTCTCTCACCAGTTGGCGCTTGTCGCCAATGCTTGGTGGATATTGAGATAAATGGTCGAGCCTTTCCCAAACCTCAAGCTTCGTGCACCATTCCAGTAGAGAACGGTATGGTGGTAAAGACTCAACTCACCTCTGAAGTAGCCCACAAGGCGCAAGAGGGTGTCATGGAATTCTTGTTAGTCAATCACCCGCTTGATTGTCCTGTTTGCGATAAGGGCGGGGAATGTCCACTGCAGAACCAAGCAATGACAAATGGTCGCGGTGAGAGTCGTTTCGAAGGAAAGAAACGAACCTTTGAGAAACCGCTGCACATCTCATCACAGGTACTTCTCGATCGTGAGCGATGCATCCTCTGTGCGCGGTGCACTCGCTTTTCGAAGGAAATCGCAGGCGATCCATTTATCGATATGGGTGAGCGTGGCGCGCTTCAACAAGTTGCAATTTATGAAAAGGATCCTTTCGATTCTTATTTCTCCGGAAACACGGTGCAGATTTGTCCAGTCGGCGCTCTTACGGGCGCCGCCTATCGATTCCGTTCTCGACCATTTGACCTCGTCTCCACCCCTTCAGTCTGCGAGCATTGCGCATCTGGATGTTCGCTCCGCACTGATGTCCGCCGTAACAAAACGCTCCGTCGACTTGCCGGCAATGATCCAGAGGTAAATGAAGAGTGGAATTGCGACAAGGGTCGTTGGGCGTTCCAATACACAATGGCAAAGGATCGAATCACCACCCCATTAATCCGTGAAAATGGCGTGCTTCGCGAAGCATCATGGCCGGAGGCGATTGCAGCAGCAACGAAAGGTCTTCAAGGGAAGAAGGCTGGAGTGCTCGTTGGTGGCCGTACTACCGTCGAAGATGCCTATGCATATGCGAAATTCGCTCGCGTTGCACTTGGTACCAATGATGTTGATTTCCGTTCTCGACCACATTCGGATGAAGAGCGCGAGTTTCTAGCCGCTTTTGTCGCTGGCTCCAAAGTTCGTTATAGCGATATTGATGTAGCCGATCATGTGGTTCTTGTGGGCTTTGAGCCTGAAGAGGAATCGCCAATTGTTTTCTTACGTATTCGTAAGCAGGTTAGTAAGCGAGGATTAGCAGTGACTGCTATCTCTTCTTGGAACACGCGCGGATTTAAGAAACTAGGCGCCAAGTATGTTGGTGTGGTTCCAGGTAGCGAAGCGAACGCGATTTCTGCTCTTACTCTCACCAATCAATCAGTGATTGTTGTTGGCGAAAGGCTCTCCGAAAGTACCGGCGCTTTGAGCGCGGTAGCCGAGATTGCGAGTAAGAGTGGAGCAAAGATTGCATGGGTTCCCCGTCGCGCAGGTGAACGTGGTGCGCTTGAAGCCGGTGCGATTGGAAATCTTCTTCCTGGCGCTCGTCCTGTTGCAGATGCGGCAGCTCGCGTTGATGTTGCAGCGGCATGGTCAGTCGATTCACTTCCTGCGACGATTGGCTTAGATAGTAAAGCGATACTTGCCGCAGCGGCAAAGGGAGAGATTCAAGCCCTCGTTGTTGGTGGAGTCGATCCATTTGATATGCATGACCCTGATTTTGCTGGTTTGGATAGCGCATTCCTGCTCTCACTAGAGATGCGACCAAGTGCAATCACTGAACGAGCTGATGTCGTGCTTCCTGTAGCTTCAGTAGTCGAAAAATCTGGTTCATTCATGTCATGGGAAGGGCGAACTCGAACTTTCGAGCAAGCGCTCCCCGAGAGCGTCTATCAGAGTGATTTATACCTGCTTTCATTAATTGCAGATTCCCTCGGCGCTCCGCTTGGATTCAACACTGTTCGCGGTGCAGCACGCGAGTTTGGAACGCTTGCCAACTGGGATGGCGCTCGTACGACTTTCAGCAGAAAGAGCACCTCTGCTTCCGCTACAACGACCGTTCTTGCATCATGGCGGCAATTGCTTGATAACGGTTCGCTCCAGATAAATGAGCCAAATCTGTCAGGAACTGCTCGAAAGGCCGTCGCACGCATTAATGCGAAGTTTGCGCAATCGCTCGGTGTTGCAGATGGGGATCTGGTCACAGTTTCAACAGACCACGGTGCCCTTTCGCTCAATGTAGAAATCAGTGATGTCGTCGACAACGTCGTCTGGTTGCCACGCAACGCTGTGGCTTCACAATCGCTTCGAATGCTTGGTGCACTCAACGGCGCCGAAGTGAAAGTACGTAAGGGGCTCTGAGGATATATGGATAGCATGCGCGAGATAATCCTTGACGACCCAGGTTGGTTGATTGTAGTCAAAGCTCTTCTAGTATTTGTCTTCTGCGTGGTCTGTACATTGATGGCGATTTGGTTCGAGCGGAGAATTGTTGCGCGAATGCAATTGCGCCTTGGCCCTAATCGAGTGGGTAAGTTTGGTTTGTTGCAGAGCCTTGCCGATGGCGTCAAACTCGCTCTCAAGGAAGATGTCATTCCTGCGGCGGCCGATAAATTGGTCTTCATCATCGCGCCAATAATTAGCGCAACTACTTGCTTCATGGCCTTTGCGGTCATTCCGATGAGCGGCCCGGTAACAATGTTTGGTCAAGAGACCGCATTTCAACTTACTGATATCCCCGTTGGCGTCCTTTATATCCTCTCGGTTGCCTCAGTTGGCGTCTATGGAATTGTCCTTGCCGGTTGGTCGTCGGGTTCGACCTATCCCTTATTAGGTGGGCTTCGCTCGAGCGCTCAAGTGATCTCATATGAAATTGCAATGGGGCTCTCGTTAGTTGCGGTCTTCCTTTATGCAGGTTCTATGTCAACAATCGACATCGTCGATGCCCAAGATCAATTCTGGTACGCGATTGTGCTCTTCCCTTCCTTCATCATCTATGCAATCTCGATGGTGGGGGAGACTAATCGCGCGCCATTTGATTTGGCAGAGGCCGAAGGAGAACTCGTCGGCGGTTTCCACACTGAGTACTCTTCGCTCAAGTTCGCACTCTTCTTCTTAGCAGAGTATGTGAACATCGTGGGCGTATCAGCACTTGCGACCACGCTCTTCCTCGGTGGTTACAACGCCCCTCCTGGTCTGGGCTTCACCGAAAGTTGGCTCGGAGGTTGGTTTACTTTCATTTGGTTCTTCATCAAGGTCACACTCTTTTTCTTTGTCTTCGTCTGGTTGCGCGGAACGCTTCCACGACTTCGCTACGACCAATTCATGCAATTTGGGTGGAAGGTCCTTATACCTGCAAATATTGCATGGATCATGGTGGTCGCTGTGCTTCGTTACTTCACTCTCAATGGCGCATCGCGCACATCAATTTTGATTTTCGGAGGGGCTGTCCTAGTAATTTTCCTCATCGGTAGTTCGCTCTATGAACGAGCTAAAGCCAAGAAAATCGAAATCGAGCAATCAAGCGTTGATGCTCCGGCACCATTCCCAGTACCTGAACTTCCCATGAAGATTTCTACCTTTACCGTACCGAGAGCGGAGCGCGAACGTGAGTGAATTAGAGCCTAAGCGCGCAATAGATGGCGCTGCCGAAGAATCCATCAATATCCCAATCGATGGTCCAGCCCCGTTGCTCGCACAATTGAAGGGATTCTGGGTTACCTTCACCGCGCAATTTAAGAAGGTCACCACCGTTCAATATCCGGAGGTTAAGGAAGCTACCGCGCCGCGATTTCATGGCCGACATCAACTGAATCGTCATCCTGATGGTCTTGAGAAGTGCATCGGATGCGAACTCTGCGCGTGGGCATGCCCTGCAGATGCAATTTATGTCGAAGGAGCGGATAACTCGGATGAACAGCGCTACTCACCGGGTGAGCGCTATGGAAAGGTCTACCAAATCAATTACCTCCGCTGCATTTTCTGCGGATTATGTATTGAGGCCTGTCC
>VGAL01000037.1 GCA_016870715.1 Actinomycetota bacterium
AGCGCATCTGGCATTGTGCCTGCAGCAACCGCTGCAGTGACGTTTGCCGTCAAGTTATTCTGGTTAACCAAAACTGGTTCAACCTTGATTCCCTTTGACTTACCCCAAGCAAGAATTTGCCCAGCAGCAGCGCTATTTGCGATGTCAGAGAAGATCAGACCAATCCAGTAGGTAAACGGCTTTCCGGAAGCTTTAAGCGCAGCGATTTCCTTCTCCATAGCGATCTGTTGAGCAGTCTTCGCTGGAGCTGCAGGTGAAGCCTTTGCGGCAGGCTTCTTTTTTGCAGTCTTCTTCGCTGGTTTCTTTGTTTGTGCTGAGGCGCTTAGCGCACTTGTGCCACCAAGGAGTAGCCCGAGCGCAGCAACCAAAGCAATCATTTTCTTGTTGATTTTCAAGAAGGACCCTTTCTCTTTAGCCACGAGTTAAAAAGTGATGGCTTGTAGCAAAAAGTACTGATTTACTCGGTAAAGTCAATGAATCCATGAGGTTTCAGGAAATCGTTACCGATGCTCAAATGACCAAAATGACCATTTAGACTAGAAGGGTCGATGGGCCGTTCCAGCGCCGATACCAGCGTCTTACCCTTTCTAGTGACCGGTTTGCCTGCCAGCGTCCCCGCTCCCTCTGGAGGCTCAATGAAAATCGTTATCTCTCCTTAACATTAATGAGCACCTTTCCAGAGAGCGGCGCACTCTTTGCCACCTCAAATCCGTAGTGCGCATCAGAGAGTGCAAACTCATGGCTGATGCAATTCTCTGGTTCTTGATATTCGTGTAAAAGTGTGAGCGCGAGATTGATTTCATCATTAAACCGAAATGATCATAGAAATCGTAGCTCTTTTGTAACGATGTGACCTAAATCAAGGTTCATCAAAGATATCTACTACAGTGATGCGGGATGCGCCCGCAGAAAATTCCTACGTATGCGACTTTTACTCGTATCTCATCCCCGTCTGGCTCCCGGAGTGTAAGAGGGAACACCACTTCATATGTAGGAGTTCTCCAGACCACCAGCAACACCATAATGATCGCGAAACTCAACCGAGTAAGTGATTGCAGCAACGGCGCTCGATGCAGTGGTGAGCGCGATGATTAACGCAAAAAAGGCTGCTAAAGGTTTGACTCGCGAGAACATAGCGGTACTTTATCTAAGTGGGGAAATATGGGGAGATTTTAGCGCTGCGAAATGCCAAACTCCTCTTGATCACCTCCTTCCCTGCGCGTGTGGCTTACGCAATGGTGGGTCTGGCTCTCTTCTTCAAAGTCGAACGATTGACTGACTCGGTTGCCTACGCTGGAATCGCGCTCGGCCTCAATACCTTCGCAAATTCCGTCACAGCTGGCCTTCGTGGATCTGTTCTCGATAAGTGGGGTCAAAAGTGGCCGATTCGAATCCTGGTCCCTCTCTATGCATCTGGTTTATTAGTACTCGAATTCACAACGAGTAAGAGTTGGATTTTGCCGCTCTCACTTCTGATGGGATTAGTCTCGCCTCCAATAAACCTTTCGGTGCGACCACTATGGAAAAACGCAGTTCCCGAGAGCGCTCTTCGCACTGCATATGCTCTGGATACAGCAGTCATTAATTCAACGAGAGTTTTTGGGCCGCTCTTTGCATCCACGCTCGCACTCTCCCCTTATCCAAGTAGCGCATTGATCCTCTGCGCTCTCTTTATCTTTGTTGGCGGACTCTCGCTTGGCTTCACCAAAATATCCTCGGAATGGAAACCGGAGAAGAAAGAGGTTGGTCAAAAATCTGTATGGCGAATTCCTGCAATGCAGTTGTTAATGGTGGAGGCGATGTTTGTCGGCTTTGGTTGGGGAGCTTTTGATGTCGGTATACCTTCATTTGCAACGCTCGAGGGAATTCCCGGATGGAGCGGTCCAATCTTCGCCGCGCTCGCCTTTACCTCAGTAGTCGGCGGTTTAACCGCTGGGTTAATTTCACGGAAGACCTCCGCGCTCAAAGGTCTCTTACGAACATATGCACTGTGGATGGTGGCAACTATCCCGTTGGCGCTCGCCTACCCTGGATGGAGCATGCTCATAGTTGCTCTGTTTATCGGATTTTTCGGCGGTGCAGTTCAGGTCTTCTATTGGGAAGTACTTGAAGCAGTTCGTCCGCAAGGAACTGCAGTTAGTGCACTCGGGTGGATTTGGACAGTTGATGGTTCCTTTATGGCTCTGGGCGCAGCGCTTGGCGGAATTATCGCCAGTGAGTTCTCTCCGCGTTTAACTCTCTTGAGCACCACGATTGCAGTCTCTATTGGCGTTTTAGTACTTGTCCTTGGCAGAAAAATTTTAGCGCCGGCCAATCGCATTACATCTGTGGAAGAGGATCGCAGCGCAATCGAACATAGCGCGCCACCACAATAATTTTTAAATAATTATTTACGCTCGTTACTCATCGCGGAGTGGAATTCGAATATCAATCTCCAGGCCACCTAATCTGCTTGGTCCTAATGTGAGAGTGCCACCATGTTCAGAAACAATTGCTTGCATGATGCTCATCCCTAGCCCCGATCCCCCACTCTCTCGAGAACGAGAGGTATCAAAGCGTTGGAATTGTTGAATTCCACTGGTATACGCCTCATGCGGAAGCCCAGGCCCGCCATCGCCAACAGTAAGACGAACCCCCTGACTCTCGTACCCAAGATGAACATAAACCGGAGCATCAGCGGGTGCGTGTCTTCTGATGTTTGAAAAGATATTGGCGATGAGTTGTTGAATGTGAGGTAGCGAACCCAATATGAAAACCTCAGCGGTAACTGAATCTTCTACCTCTCGGTTTGGGTCAAGTAATTTCAAATCGGTTAGCTGCACCCGCGTAATGTCAGAGAGATTGATAGCATCATCAAGAATTCCTCCTCGAGCCTCCCCGATTTCGGCAAGGAGCAAGAGGTCAGAGATTAATCGCTCCATTCGAGAGATCTCAGAACCCAGCCTTTCGATTGCACGCGCGCGAGCCTGCGGTTCAAGCGATTCCGATCGACCAAGTAATTCGACATACCCTTTAATAACTGTGAGTGGAGTGCGCAACTCATGGGAGGCGTCGCCAACAAACTCCTGCATCTTCTTACTATTTCTCCGTTCCCCATCGAGTGCGCTCTGTAAATAGCGAACCATCTGATTGAGGGCCTTACTCAGATCATCGACCTCTGAATTGCCGCGAGCAACTTGCTCTTCTCGCCAATTACGGCCACTGGCAATATCGCGAGCGCGCTCTGCGAGGCGCTCGATCTTCCGAATATCTGGACGAGTAAGTAGACGAGTAGCGAGAAAAGCAAATAAGAGGGCTACTGCAAGAAAGAGCGCCAACCGTTCAATATTACGATTTCGATTGCCCTCTAAATCTTGGATGGGAACTGCAAGGACGAGATAAGCATCTTGCTCAAGTGCAAATGTGAGCCCTCGATATCGAAGCTCACTGCCAATGGTTCGTATCTTTCCCAAGGAACTTTTAGCCTCCGGAATTGATGCCGTGAGCTCCTTTCCATCTTTCGATGTGCGTACTGTAAATAATTCGCCAGAACTATCAAGGAGGGCGACAATTAGTTGTGAATCACTCTCGTCGGCGAGAAAAACTGCGCTCGACAGTGGATCGCGCGTATCAAGTTCGACTGATACTCGAGTAATCAATGAATCGACCCGTTGAATTTCAGAGTTGAAGGCGGTAGAAATTGCAAAATATCCAATTGAGAGTGAAACTATCGTGGTGATTGCTCCAGCAATCAATGCAAAACGATTCTGCAATCTCACGCAGGTTCTACAATCTGGTAACCAACACCTCGCACTGTCCGAATAAATTCCAAATTATCCCGATTAAGTTTCTTGCGAAGGTAAGAGATATAAGTATCAAGAACGCTTGTCTCTGTCTCGAAATCAATCTCCCAAACCTCACGGAGCAAAGATGATTTCGTGAGTACTCGACCCTTGTTGCGCATTAGCTCCTGCAATAATTTGAACTCCGTTGGTGAGAGCTCGACCTCTTCTTCGTGGAAGAAGACTTTGTGTTGATCTTCGTCAAGAAGTAATGGACCACAACGGAGTACGCTATTTTCTACTACGATCGCCTTTGTACGACGTAAGATGGCGCCAACGCGTAGTAGTAACTCTTCTAAGCCAAAAGGTTTTGTGACGTAGTCATCTGCACCCAGGCGCAGACCTCGTGTGATATCGGTTTTCTCGCCTCGGGCGCTCAACATAAGCGCTGGCGTGAGATCACCCTTATTTCGAAGTTGCTCGAGAAGTTCAAATCCATCGAGGACTGGCATATTGATATCGACAATCAGAAGGTCGGCGCGTTGGCCCCGCAGCGCGGTGAGCGCAGACATCCCGTCGGGAGCCGAAGAGACTGAGTAGCCGGCCACTCGTAAGGCATCGCCCAAGAGTTCCCGAACCCCCTCCTCGTCATCTACGACCAGGACATGCGCCTTCACTGGGCTGCTGCTTGGTGCGGAATTGGCCATATCGGAAGGCTACTGGGAAGATATGGTGCTGGGGAGAACCCAGGGGCTAAATGGGCGTATTCCAACGCTCCCAATAAGGTTTTCACAGACTCTTCACAAGTAATTTAGTCAAAATCTCCATATGCGATTCAAAGGTGTTCTCTCTATAAGTTTAGCTCTTCTCATCACTACCTTTGCCTCCCCCGCCTTCGCTCAAAGTAACCAAACCCCTGCCCCAACGATATCGCCCTCACCAAGTGCCACTCCGCAGAGTTATCAGCAACAGCTTGATGCCTACAAAATCAAGCTTGAGGAATTTAAAGTTGCGCTCGAGAAGTGGAATGTGGTTCGCAAGAACGCCGAGTATGCCTTCCGCGCGGAGATGGATAAATTTAAAATCGCTCGTGATGCATGGGATGAAGCCAATGGTGAGTTGATTGAAGAAATTAATGAAGACTTTAAGAGCGATATCAACAAGGCGCGATCTGATTTCCGAACTGCTTGGGCCAATGCTAAAAGCACTGAAGTTAAAGTTGCGGCGCGAAATTCACTCAATGCCGCAACCCTTGCCGCAACCACTGCCCGCCAAGTAGCACTTGAGGCCCTCGGTGAGCCCCCAACACCACCTGCGCGACCTGTGATTCCGCCTCGCCCTCTCGAGCCAATCAAGCCGATTGATCCCAATGCGCCTCGAGCTACCAAACGTCCGAAAGCGCCCGATCAACCTGGTCAACCTGGCCAACCGGCTCCGCGCCCCATGAAACCTGAGAAGCAGAAGTCAAAGGATGCGCAAGCGCGCGAATCAGAGCAGAGCAACACCAATACCGCACTCAACACTTCTGCTTAACCACTCTTCCTGCTACCGTCAAATCTATGGTTCACACTTCGCACGCCCTTGATCTCTCCGATTTCGATTTAACGGGAAAGCGCGCACTTGTTACCGGCGGTGGCGATGGTCTCGGACGACAATTTACCGAAGCGCTCCTAGATGCAGGTGCTGAGGTAATAATCGCGAGTCGAAGGAAGGAATTTCTCGACAACGTTGTCTCCGAACTAAAAAAGAGGTACGAGAGAATTTCTGCTGAACGTTGTGATGTCACAGATTACGATGAGGTAGTTGCGCTCGCTGCACGTATTGGCACGGTAGATATCCTGGTGAATAGCTCAGGACTTGCCCATCGAGCGCCATGGTGGGAAGAGCAGTCACTTGATTGGAAGCGAATCATGACGCTTAATGTCGAGGCGCCATTTTGGCTCTCGCAACTCTTTCTTCCCGGAATGATCAAGAATCAGTGGGGTCGGATAATCAATATCTCCTCTATATATGGAGTAGTTGCGGGAGACGAACGGCGCTATCCGGGCTTAGGGGTTCATATGCCCTCCTACTTCACCAGCAAGCATGCCCTCATTGGTCTGACCAAGTTCCTTGCCGCGCAAGTGGCGAAATCAGGTGTGACGGTCAATGCCCTCTGTCCGGGAAGTTTCGATAGTCCGGTAAATCGACAGTACTTCTCACCGGGCCCACTTCTCGATGCAGTCTCCGAGGCCACTCCCATGGGGCGAATCGGGAGCGATCGTGAATTGCGGACCGCACTGCTTTTTCTCGCCGCACCTGGCTCCTCCTTTATAACTGGTCAAGCGTTGGTCGTCGATGGCGGCTGGACTATTTGGTAAATTGCTAACATGACGAACGTTCGACTTATTGGCTATACCTCTCTTGCTGTTGGTTTAATCAACTGGCGTTACATTGACTTCAACGCGGGTAGTTTCGCGATAATAGTTGGAGTGCTCGTGCTGCTTGCAGCCTTTTTCAAACCTTTACAGCCGAAAATGGCGAAAGGCCCTGGCTTCATCTTGATTGCGGTGCTCGCTGCGCTCGCGGTCGTGTACTCGCTCCTGGCCTAATATTGGAAGCGGATCTCGAGCAGATAAAATCACGTTGGAATGAAATCCTCGACGAGATTCTTCGTCAGGATCGGATTCTCTGGTTAACTTTTTTTGATGCGAGGTTAGCGAGTTTCTCCGATGGAGTGCTCACGCTCGATTTCCTTGACCCGGGCAAATTCGCAAGTGAACATGATTTTTCATATATAAGGAATCCAGAGCGGCTCGAAAAAATGAGATTAATTGCCCAAAATATTCTGGGATTCCCCTTGAATATCCGAATAAACTCCACAATGTGAAAAAGGAGCCGGATAATTTTCGAGCCATTCTTCTCATGGCTGCAATCGGCTCCTACCTACTCTGGTCGGCTGGTGCGGCAATCCCGCTACTCCGACTTGATCTCGACATAAGTAGAACTCTTGCTGGGCTTCACAATATCGCGGTTGGAATTAGCGCTCCCCTAGGTGCTCGCCTTGCCGTACCACTCATCAAGCGATTTGGACGCGAATTTGTCATGCGCACAATGTTGTTGCTGATGTTCATCGGAGTCATGGCCCTAGTCACGGCACCGACCATCGCTATTACGATTCCCGCGATTGGTTGCGCCGCGTTCTCTCAAACAATCGTGAATGCCATCAGTCTCGCTCAAATTTCACATGACAAAGCGCCATCGATGCGCAGGATGATGCTTCAGACTGGCACCCAAGCAGTTGTTGGCGCCACTGCCATTTTGATTATTAGCGCATCCTTACACTCAAATAATGGGTGGAGATTACCCATCATCCTAGGCGCACTTATTCTCACGCCAATATCGTTTTACAGTATCCGGAAAGTTAAATTCATCGCACCGGAAAGCACTCACCAACATCCAGCAGCTATCTTCACGCGCGCGCTAAAAACACGTCTCGTTGCATTTGGCGCAATTAATAGCATCCTTGAAGTGGGCATAGGTTTTTGGGCATTAGATTTGTTAGTCAGTCGGAACGCTCCCGTCGCGCTTGGCGCTCTAGGTTCGGCAATCATGAGCTATGGAATTGCAACTGGGCGACTGTCACTTGCCTATTTTCAGCCAGATCCTCGACTGGTGATGCGTCTGGCAATTAGCGCAATCATGGTTGGCTTGTCGATTATTTGTCTCTTCGAAGACCCGATTATCACTATGGCAGGTTTGACAGTTGCCGCACTAGGTATCGCCCCGCTCTTTGGGATGGGAGCATTCCGTGTTTCAGAAGGTTTCACTCATGCAGAATTTAGGATTTCCCGCTACATGATTGGCGCCTCTTTCTGTTATGGATTTGCGCCATTCTTTCTGGCAATTATCTTTGACAACCTAGGATATGTAATTGGGTATGCGCTCTTAATACCTGTGGCAATCGCCAGTTACATGCTCTGGAAAATCAATGGAAGTGAGAAGAACTCACCAGTCAGCAACTGATCCATCGCCATGGAACCATTGCGCCGGCGCATCCTGTTTAAATGGATGTTTTGCCGCTTCGGCATCGTTGATAGTGGCGCCAATCCCGATTGAATCTGGCGGGAGAATGTGGCCAGCAACAATCTCGGGGGTGCCAGAAACTACATCTTTACGCCATGGCACATCAGCGCGCATTACCTCCTGAATCAAGAAGTTCGGCGTTACCAGTCCTAAATGGACGTTAACCATGGTTGCAATCGGCCCAAGTGGATTATGAGGCGCCATGACGACTCCGAATGCATCACAGAGTGAAGCAATCTTTCGTAAGCCTGTAATACCACCTGCATGACATACATCAGGTTGCGCTACTTCGAATACTCCAGATTTAAGGAATGGGAGAAACTCCTGTTGGGTGTAAAGGCGTTCTCCGGCGGCAAGCGGAATCGAAACCTTCTCTTTTACTCGCTTCATCGCCTCGTACTGCTCGGGTTGAACAACCTCTTCCAGGAAGAATGGTTTATACGGAGCAAGCACCTGCGCAAATTGAATTGCCATCGCTGCTGAAGTTCGACCATGAAAATCAACCATGATGTCAATGTCATCACCACCAGCTTCGCGAGCAGCTCGCATCAAAGTATCTGCATGCTTTAACTTCTGAGCTCCCTCTAGAGGGGCGGCTTGCGGAACTGCGAGAATTTTTACTGCGGTGAAACCCAACTCTTTACTCTCGAGCATTTTCTCTGCAAATGCTGAGGCAGTATCCGAGTCATAGACCGCCTCCGAACTACCACCGCCGAGATGGTCATAGAGGCGAACACGATCGCGAGCTAAACCACCTAGCGCTCGCCAGAGTGGAACTCCAAGGTTCTTGGAGTGGATATCCCAGAGCGCTTGATCGATTCCGCTGAGCGCAGACATAGAAACTACGCCACCTTTGAAGAATGGGTGGCGATAAACAATCTGCCAGTTTCTCTCAATATCAAGTGGATTGCGTCCAATAATGAGGGGGGCCAACGATTTGACCGCGCCTACAACTGCCTCGGTCTGAAATTCGACAGTTGCTTCACCTAATCCATAAAGTCCAGGTTCATCGGTATCGACTCTAACAATCACCCAATTGCGCAAATCTGCATTGATGACAGTCGTTGATATCTTCGTGATTTTCACCGAGCGCTCCTTACTCCGTTATCCATGACAACTCTACTCTGGCAAACCCGAGCGTGAATCTAATCCGTATCTCCTAGCAAGATTTTCATCCAGATCGATAGCCCCCAAAGCTGAAGTCCACGCACCCTCAACAGCGATACTTTGACCAGAAACATAGGACGATTTATCTGAGAGCAAGAAGGCGACCACTTCTGCAATCTCGCTTGGATTTGCAATCCTTTTCAAAGGCGTAAGTTTCTCCAGATTCTCACGACGTTCTTTTGGATTTGGTGCATCCGCAAAACTCTTTGCTAACGCGGGGGTCATCACGGCACCTGGCGCTACCGCGTTACATCTGATTCCATAAGGTCCATATGTAACTGCAACATTTCTCGTCAATGCATCAACAGCACCTTTAGTCATCTCATAAACCGCGTGATCTCTCCAGGCTCTTCTTCCATGAACTGAAGAAATATTGACGATAGTCCCTCTAGTCTTATTAGTGATAAATGCATGGACAGCCTCAGCACATCCCCAGAATGTTCCGTTCTGATTTGTTCCGATTAATTCCTCAAAAACCTTGGGGTCACTCGGAAAATCATGGAGCGCAGCCCCACGAGTCCAGCCAGCGCAATTAACCCACGCCCTCAAGGTACCTTTGATTGCAGCGACTTCTCTTGCTTGGATATGAGTTACTCGATCAGCAACATCACCCACTATCGAATGAGCTTGACCACCTTGGAGAATAATCTCCTGCACTACCTTTGTGAGATTTTCACTATTTATATCTACGGCAACTATCACGTGGTCCACCGCTAGTCTCAGGGCGATGGAGTGGCCTATCCCAGATCCCGCCCCGGTAACAACCGCTACATCGTTAATCATTTGCGCTCCTGCCGAACTAGGGGTGGGTACAAATGCCTAATCTTCCATAAAACCTTCAAATTAAATACTAAAACTTCTATAGTGGGCGCGTGTCAACCACCGTTTCCATCTCATTCGATATCAATACACCCGGCAAGAACACGGGCTACCTAGTCGTTGGTGATTCGACCAACAACAGTGGCTGGACCTCTCATCGAGTCCCCATCATTTCATTTAAGAATGGAGAAGGTCCGACAGTTCTACTCGTTGGTGGCACGCACGGTGATGAGTATGAAGGCCAGATTGCAGCTGCCTCACTCTCTCGTTCACTCAACATCAATGATGTCACTGGACGAATCATCATCATTCCTTGTATCTCGATGGAGGCAGGACGTAACGGAAACCGATTATGGAATGATGGCGCTAACTTCAATCGCGTATTTCCTGGTCAGGAAAATGGAGCAATCCATGGAAAACTCGCGCACTTCCTAAGTTCAGAACTCTTTCCGCAATGCGATGGTGTAGTCGATATGCATTCCGGTGGACGAAGTATGTACTTCATCCCAAGTTCAAATATGACATGGGTGAAAGATAAAACACAGCGGGCAAAGCTGATCAAGAATATGCTGGCATGGAATACGGAAGTGCACATGATTGGTGGCGAACAACCGAATACCGATCCCTATTCGCTACTCAATCGCAATGCCGAAGCGCAAGGAAAGTCTGTTTCCACTGGTGAGTTTGGCGGGATTGGTACAACAACGCCACAAAGTATGCGAATCATCAAAGAGGGACTTGAGAATTTCTTAAGAGCATTTGGAGTTCTCAAGGGTCAGGTGAAAACTCGGAGCGACATGGGACGAGGCGTTCTTGGAATTGTTGATTTTCGTGATGGAAATAAATTCATCAATGCCCCTCGCGCTGGAATCTACGAAAATTTGGTCGCACTAGGTGCGGAAGTGAAGAAAGGTGAGATTGTTGGGCAGATACACGATGTTGATCACCCTGACACTCCGCCAGTTCCGGTCTACACAGCAGCCGATGGCATCGTCGGTGTGATCCGTGGTTTTCCCCCAGTTGTTACGGGAGATTGCGTCTGCGTAGTTGGGAAAAAGTGGAACTCTCTTGAAGAGATTGAAAAAGCGGAGGCGAATTCATGAGCACAACAGTCTCCTGCTCGATTGATCTTGACTCGCCAGGAAAAACCACTGGCTACCTAAAGATTGGT
>VGAL01000038.1 GCA_016870715.1 Actinomycetota bacterium
GCTTAGAAAATCGAGAGTATGGGTAACAAGAAACTCGCAGATTTCATCCTCGGAGAGATCTTGATTGGCAAGGTGGGAGACCAGCCGAGATATCCGGGAATTCACGTCCACCTCTCCTTCCGAATAGAGAGGTACTGTAATTGACCTCACCCCCACTCTTCCAAATGACCCGCGGCTACTCTTAGAGATGTGAATAGCCTCATCTTGGTTCCATTGGCTGACAATCCCGCTTGGGGATCAGGCCCACTCCAATGGAGCCTTGATCTATGGGGAGCGGGAACCCCCTGGTTTTCTGCCGAAGATTGGCAGAGCTTCTACGCAAAGGCGGTCACTGCTGACTACGGCAAGTGGAGCCATCAGGGAAGTGATCAAGAGCAGATTTACATCGCCATAGTTGAGAGCGAGGTGGTGGGGGCTATTGCATTGGTGGACTTTGATGATGTCAAGGAGTACCGCCATCTCAAACCTTGGGTCGCTGCATTTATCGTCGATCCAGAGCGACGTGGAGCAGGGTTCGGAAGCGCGATGCTTGCAGCGCTAGAAGAGAGGGCCCGCAACTTTGGAATCACGCGACTCTATTTATGGACCGAGGAAAAGAGGGACTTTTATCTCAATAGAGGGTATGCACTATTAGAGCACCGTGACTATCCTGAAATCTCGATTGATGTGTTGAGTAAATCGCTTGAATGATTTAGTTAAGAGCAGTAAGTCGCTGCAAGAGTGGTGGATGCGTTGCGTAGATCTTCACCGCTAGTGGGTGTGGTGAAAGGTTTGCCAAACTATCAGTAGCAATTTTAATTAACCCACTCTTAAGCGGTTCTCCATCATAGGTTCGCTTAGCAAATTGATCGGCATCATATTCATTACGACGTGAGATGCTATTGGTTATCAAATCCAAAGCAAAGGAGAGCGGGCTGAAAATGATGAAGAATGCCAAAATCGAGAGATGGAAACTTTGAATTTCTGAGCCAAGCGCCGTTGACAATTCGGGGAAGCGCAGCGCCCAACCCAATACAGCAAAAATCACAAATGATTGCCCAAGGGATAGCGCGAAACCGAAAAGGGTATGTTTTCTCTTGTAATGGCCGATCTCATGGGCCAGAACAGCCATAATCTCTCTGGCGCTCAGTTTTTCAATCAAAGTATCAAAGAGAACAATTGTTTTGCTCTTTCCCAAGCCAGCGAAGAATGCATTTGCCTTACTAGAGCGTTTAGAAGCATCCATCACAAAGAGTCTGCCAATCGAATAACCCTCTTGAGCGCAGTACTTCAAGATTTCCTCTTTAAGTTCTCCCTCTTCGAGGGGTTTGAGCTTATTAAAGAGGGGCAAAATCAGAGTGGTCCCGAACATGAACATCACCAATGAAAATGCTGCTAGCAAGAGCCAACCTAGGACCCAGAACGCGCTACCAGTCTCTTGATATATAAAGACGATGAGCGCAAGTAGTCCACCCCCAATGAGCCCGGCAAGTAGATAACCTTTTATTTTGTCGAGCAAGAATGTCATAGGCGTGGTTTTGTTAAATCCAAATTTTGCCTCCACAACAAATGTTCCATAGATATCAAACGGAAGATCCAGAAGGTCAGAAGCTAGACCAATAATGGCAAAGAAGGCGAGCGCAACGAGAATCTCAGATTGCACCTGATCGCGAACGTATCGATCAATAGAGCCAAAGACTCCCGAAACCAGCGCAACCACCATAATCACAAGCGAATATGTAGAGCTGATAATTGCTAGTGAGAAATTCGCCTGCGAATACTCCAGCGATCGTCGATATTCACTCTCGCTATAGAGATTAGCCAACGTAGGGTGGAGCGGCTTCTTGCTCTCTCGATAATTGAGGATCTTTATCAGAGACTCAACAAGGTAATTAAGGATTACGAGAGTGACAAGGAGCGTGAGCATGAGGGACATCGTATGATAGAGGCCTATGAATAGCGCACAAGGTCTGATTAGCGCTGAAAATATCGCGAAGAATTACGGCAAAGGTGATGTCCTCAAGGATGTCTCATTGGGCCTCCTGCGTGGTGAGCGGATTGGCATTGTGGGCAGGAATGGCGGCGGCAAGAGCACGCTCCTTCGAATTCTTGTCGGCGCTGAAGCGCCAGATGCGGGGCGGGTCTCATTCTTAAATGGGCTCTCGCTTGGGTACCTAGCGCAAGTCGATTATTTTGAACCTGGAGCGACAATCGTTAGCGCAATATTTGGTGAGAGCGCAACGCATTCCTGGGCTAGTGATCCCAGAGCACGTGAGGTCCTCGAAGGGCTATTTGGTTCGCATAAATCGGATGCGGTTAATCGTCCTATCGAAGGTCTATCTGGTGGTGAGCGAAGACGAGTCTCACTAGCAAAGTTATTGGTAGGAAATCATGATGTTATCTGTCTTGACGAACCTACCAATCATCTTGATGTCGAAGGTGTGAACTGGTTAGCAAACTATCTCAAGCGTGAAAAGCGAATTGCAGTTGTCGTGATCACCCACGATAGATGGTTCCTTGATGAAGTGAGCGAGAAAACTTGGGAAGTTGTCGGTGGTGGAGTGGAAGAGTATGAAGGTGGATATTCCGCCTTCGTATTAGCAAAAGCCGAGCGAATTCGACAAGCAGATGTAGAGACAACCCGTCGTAACAATCTAATTAAAAAAGAGTTGGCATGGCTGCGCAGGGGAGCGCCAGCGCGAACCACCAAACCGAAGTTCCGCGTCGATGCCGCCAACCAACTCATCAGTGCAGAGCCTCCACCTCGCGATTCAGTTGAACTCCTCAACTTCGCTACCAATCGATTGGGAAAGCGGGTATTCGAGTTACATGACCTGACTCTTGGCGTTGCAGGAATAGTTCTGGCCGAACATATCAATCTGAACTTCGCGCCTGGAGCGCGTTATGCCATTGTTGGCGCAAATGGTGCGGGCAAGACATCTTTTCTCCATCTGCTCTCTGGACGCTTAAAACCTCTGGCTGGCCATATGCAAACTGGCCAGACAGTAAAACTTGCATTCCTCACCCAACATCTCGATGAATTAAATCCACAATGGCGAGTCCTTGAGGCGGTAGAAGAGGTAGCAAAGAGCGTAGATCTGGGAAAAGGTCGGGAACTATCTGCTTCACAACTCTGCGAGCGATTGGGATTTGGGAAAGATGCGCAGTGGACCCCAGTCCGTGATCTTTCCGGGGGAGAGCGCAGGCGTCTGCAGTTGACTCGCCTTCTCATGGAAGGGCCTAATGTGCTCTTTCTTGATGAGCCCACAAATGATTTCGATGTAGAGACACTTGCTTCCTTAGAAGATCTACTCGATGGTTTTGCAGGAACTATTATCGTCGTCTCACACGATCGCTATTTTCTCGAGCGGGTCTGCGATATAACTCTTGGCTTTGTTGGTGATGGCCAACTTCGGGATTTGCCGCGTGGTTTAGATCAGTACTTTGAGATTCGAAATACGGCTCATAACGATGGGGTGCGAACTCTTGATGACAAAACGGAGCCAACCA
Organism: Actinomycetota bacterium; assembly: GCA_016870715.1. Classification (GTDB taxonomy): domain Bacteria; phylum Actinomycetota; class Actinomycetes; order Nanopelagicales; family Nanopelagicaceae; genus IMCC26077. The sequence continues at coordinate 3,490 of VGAL01000038.1, forward strand.
AAGTTGATCGACGTGAACTGAAGAAGAATATTGAGCGGATTGAAAGATCGGTTACGCGACGAGATGAGCAGTTACAGAAGCTTGAGAGAGAGCTAGCGGAAACAACTACGGATTATGCGCGACTTGCGCAGATTCATACTGAGATTGAGCAGTTAAAAGGGGAGAAAGAGAAGCTGGAACTAGAATGGCTTGATCTGCTCGCTGATTTGGAGCATCTGGAAAGTAAGTAGCGGGCAGTAGTAGGGTTAAAGCATGCGGCCAATCGTTCAAGTTTCCCTCGATTTGACAGATATCCACGAGGCGATGGAGATGGCGCACACGGCGATGCGCGCGGGTGTCGATTGGCTGGAAGCGGGAACCCCATTCATCCTCGCCGAGGGTCTTCATGGTGTGAAGGCGCTACGGAAAGAGTTTCCTAATACGCCGATTGTTGCCGATCTCAAGACGATGGATGGTGGCTACCTCGAAGCAGAGATGATGGCAAAGGCTGGAGCAACACATGTAGTTGTGATGGCGCGCGCCCATCCAGAGACAATTAAATGTGTAGTCCAAGCAGGTAAGGATTTTGGTGCAGTCGTGATGGGAGACAACCTGGGATGCCCAGACATGATTCTCGGCGCACGAGAATTAGAAGAACTCGGGTGCGACATGGTTATCCATCACATTGGTTACGACGAACGTCGCGGAATTGCAGCACGAGGCGAGCGCGCTCCCAATCCACTTGATCAATTACGTGAAGTTGTTGATGCAGTATCTATACCAGTCCAGGCAGTTGGTGGATTGAGTTTGGAGCAAGCAATCAAGTCACCTGAATATGGTGCGCCCCTTGTTGTCATTGGTGCGCCACTTGCTATCGATGCAGATTCATTTAGTCGAGGCGCGGGTAATGTTGAGGATGTATTACGAAAGATATGCGATCGCGTTCATGCCTATGGTGATGTGCCGGTGAAAGGGGAGAGATAGAATGGGGAACTTAGGGGTAGTGAACTTTGGCATTGAACCCCATAGCGTGGAACTTCGAGAGGTTGCCACACCATCTATCGGATCTGATGATGTTCTGGTCGAAGTTGCCGCGGTAAGCGTCTGCGGGAGCGATCTTCATCAATGGACCGCTTCCCATAGTTGGCCAGTTAATTACCCAGTTGTTCTGGGCCATGAATTTGGCGGAAGGATCGTCGAAGTTGGTGCAAGCGTTCTGAGTTGGAAGCTTGGCGATCGAGTAGTAAGTGAGACTGCAGCAATAATCGATCACAACTCTCCGATGACGAGAATCGGCCGCTATAACTTGGATCCCTCTCGGAAAGGCTTTGGTTACGGAGTCAACGGTGCGATGACCAAGTTTGTGAAGGTTCCGGCACGTTGCTTGCATAAAATTCCTGAGAATGTCCCCTTTGAGCATGCCGCGCTCACCGAACCATGCTCGGTTGCCTATAGCGCTGTGATTTCCCCTGGATATATAAAGCCTGGCGATCGAGTAGTTGTGCTTGGCCCAGGTCCAATTGGCGTCCTTTGTGGAGCAATGGCCAAGCTGGCTGGCGCTGAAGTTGCTGTTGTGGGACTAGAGCGCGATCGTGAGCGACTGAAAGCGGCAGAGAGATATGGTTGTGAAGTAATCATTGGTGATGCAAAGAGTTGGGCCACCGCTGTTGATGGGTTAGGCGCTGATGGCGTCGTTGATTCTGCTGGTATCTCTGCAACGTTAAAGATTGCCCTCGATCTTGTTCGACCGGCCGGTTGGATTGCAAAGGTGGGCTGGGGGCCACAGCCTCTAGATTTCTCGCTCGACCAGTTGGTGCAAAAGAATGTCACCTTGCAAGGAAGCTTTAGCCATAACTGGCCAATGTGGGAGCGGGTACTTCGGATGATGAGCACAGGCCAATTGGATATCACTCCTGTGCTTGGAGGAATTTATCCACTAGAAAAATGGGAAGAGGCATTTGAAGCGATGCACTCAGGGAAAATTTTGAAAGCGGTGCTTACCCCATGAGTAAGCGCCTTGAAGGTAAATCCATCATCGTCACCGGTGGGACCTCAGGTATTGGTGCAGCAATCGCACGTGCCATCATCCAAGAAGGTGGTCAGGTTCTCGTACATGGAATAAATGAGAGCGAGGGGCGAGCGCTAGTTGCTGCGTTGGGCCCTCATGCCTCTTTGTGTATTGCAGATTTAGCTCACGACGGTGCACCAGAGGTTATCGTCGCTGCGGCGCTCGCCGCATTTGGCAAGATTGATGGATTAGTCAATAACGCGGCCATCATCGAACGCTCGAATCTCAAGGCCATCACTCCAAAAGGCTTTGACCATACGATTGCAGTCAATACCAAAGCCCCACTCTTCTTAATCCAGTCTGCCCATCCCCATTTGGCTAAGAGCAAGGGAAGCGTCCTTAACATCGGTTCAATCAACGCTTATGCCGGAGAATCGACTCTTCTTGCTTACAGTATGAGCAAAGGTGCCCTGCAAACGATGACTCGGAATCTTGCAAATGCTCTTGGTGTTACAGGAGTGCGAATTAATCTGATTAATCCAGGATGGATTCTCACTGAGCGTGAGGATCGCGATCAAGTTGCCCGTGGTCTAGAGGTGGGTTGGCATAAGAACTTGGATCGAAACGCGATTCCGCTAGGAGCAATGTCAACCCCTGAGAACTTGGCGCATGCAGCGATTTATTGGTTGAGCGATGAGTCATACCCTTTTACTGGCTCTGTCGTGGAGCTAGAGCAATTCTCGATTATCGGAAGAAATCCGGAGAAATTGTAGATGCCCAAGATTGCTGCCTTTCCAAAAGGATTTATTAAACAACTCGTATCAGGTGAGATGAGTATCTACACCTGGATTGACTTGGCGACTGAGATTGAGATCGATGGGCTGGAGTTCTACAACGATTTTGCCGATGTAAAAGATCCCAGCAATTGGCCGAAGATTCGCAAAGCGGTTGAAGGAACTGGAATGGTGATTCCGATGATGTGTGCATCTCCAGATTTCACCATCCCAGATCCTGCAGGGCGAGCGCGCGAGGTTGAGAAGGAGATTGCTTCAATTCGGATGAGCGCTGAACTAGGTGCTCAATACTGTCGAGTGCTTTCAGGGCAACGACGTAAAACCATCACGCGCGAAGAAGGGTTGGGTTATGTCGTCGATTCAATCGAGGCATGTCTACCTGAAGCGCAGCGGCTCGGAATAACGCTAATTTTGGAGAATCATTACAAAGACGATTTCTGGACCGAACCAGAGTTTGCACAAATGATGGATGTTTTCGTTGAATTAGTAAATCGAATCGATTCGCCATGGTTTGGTGTGAACTTCGATCCGAGTAACGCTATCGCTGCTGGAGAAGAACCACTGGAATTGCTCGAGAAAGTAAAACATCGAGTGGTGACTATGCATGCTAGTGATCGATACCTAGCGAATGGCACAATCGAAGACCTCAGACGTGAAGAGGGTGGAAGTGCAGGCTACGTCTCATTCTTTAAACATGGCGTTATAGGTAAGGGTCTTAATGATTATGATGCAATTTTTTCAACGCTAAAAGGCGTTGGGTTTGATGGCTGGATTAGCATCGAAGATGGCATCGATGGCATGGAGCAAATGCATGAAAGCGCAGAATTTCTAAAAGGTAAAGTAAAAGAGCACTGGGGTTAGCGACTCTTCTCGAAACCACTTCGGAAGAATCGGAGTAAAAGTGAGGCCGATAGCGTAGTTGCAATCACATACGCAATCGTCAGAGCCTTTAGATTTTCACTGAAATTTAAAGTTGTCGAGAAGCCAGCAATAATTACGGAAAACTCTCCACGTGGGATAAGAAAAATGCCAACCCTTCGCCAACTCATGGGATCCTGTAAATCTCGCGCAATCCACCAACCGATAAGAATCTTTCCAAAGATTCCTATGATTGTTAATACGACTACCAATCCCAGTACATCAAGGATACGAGCAGGGTTTACTGACAGGCCAAAGAAAATAAAGAAAATTGCTGCAAAGAAATCGCGCAAGGGTGCAAGTCTGGTACGGATTGCGCTGGCCACTTCGCCGGTAAGTAGTAATCCAACAAGGAAGGCGGCGATTGCACCCGAGAATCCTGCAAGGCCTGCAGCGCCTGCAGCGACGAGAGCTAAACCAAATACGGTAAGCAAGAGCGAGCTAGCGGTAAATTTTCTAAAGATTCGTGAAAACCAGTTCGCGCGCTTTACGCCAATCAAAAGTACAAAGCCAGTGATAAGAAGTGCAATCGACACCGAAATGATCCCACTCAGAAGACCTACGCCAAGCAATGTCGAGGTGATTAGCGGCAAATAAGGAGCCAATATTAAGTCTTCGCTGATTAAGACCAAGATAGTTCTCTTGGCTACTTGTGATTTGGCCCAACCTGATTCACGAATCAACTCAGAGGCGATACCTGAGGAAGAGACGTAGGTAATACCTCCCAAGAGCAGCGCTCCCTTTACACCCCAACCAGCAAGTAGCGCAATCAAAATTCCAGGAAGTCCATTTATGAGCACATCAAGCAGGATGACGCTTTTTGATGAGCGAAAGGATTGCCCGAGTTCTCGAGCTGAATACTCCAAACCCATCAATAACAGAAGGAGAATCGCGCCCATTTGTGCACCGATATTGAGAAAATCGCCAGAGAGATTAAGCGGAACAAGACCACCCGTTCCAAAAAATAAACCAATCAATAAGAAAAGGGGTACTGAAGATAATGCAATCTTTGTTGCAACAAATGCGACTATTCCAAGAAGTAGTAGAACGCCGCCAATCTCGAGAAGAATCAAATTATCAATTGATTCACTCGAAGTTGCGGCAATCTCCCTATTCATATTGGTATTATTCCATATATGGGCTCTTTGGTCTTCACCTTAGACCTCGTAGCAACATTTGCTTTCGCCGTGGTTGGCGCGCGAATCGCAATAAATCGGAATATGGATTATGCCGGAATCATTTTGATTGCTTTAGTGGCTTCGTTGACTGGTGGCACGTTACGAAATATCTTCCTGGGAATTGCACCTTCATGGCTCGATAAATATCAGTATTTTCTCGCAGTTCTTGCCGCTGTATTTTTTGCCGTGAGCGCACCTGCAAAGAAGCCAGTTGGTCTCTTCATACTCTCGATCGATACATTTGGATTGGCTGTAGCGGTCGTTTCAGGCACCCAATTTGCTCTGGAAAAGAACGCGCCTTTTTACTCGGCTGCTCTACTTGGAGTCACAACAGCCGTGGCAGGTGGGCTACTCCGTGACGTGCTCTGTCAGGTCGAACCGATTTTGCTCCATAGAGAGACGATAGGCACCTCTTCGCTCCTTGGTGCGCTCACCTTTCTTGGCCTAGATGCGCTCTCGCTAGCTACCGGAATCTCCGCAGTTGCTGCGGGAACAGTAGTAGTAGCAGTGCGCGCACTTTCGATTCGATTTAATCTCAACTTGCCTAGAGCAAAGTAGGAATCAGATTACTTCTTCTCAGTAATTCGAGTGTTGATTCGATACTTAGCGATGTAATCACGATCGAGTTCCCAACCAAGACCAGGACGGTCGTTGAGTTGGAAGTAGCCATCATGGAGTCGTGGACGGTTGGCGATAATGTTGTGCCAGATTGGATCGCGATCGGGATGGAAATACTCGAGGTAGGTTCCATGCGGAATAGAAGCCAGAAGGTGAGATGCCACTTGCGGCTCTTCATGATGAGCCATGCGCACGTCGTAAACGGTCGCCATTCCGGCAACTTTTCGCCATTCAGTGGGACCGCCGGACCATGATGAATCAAAATTGCAGAAATCGATAGAACCAGTCTCCATGAGATCCCGACATCCAGCAGCAGAGAATTCGCTCTGTCCCGCGCAGACTGGCACGCCACCAGCAAAGCGCACATCACGCATCGCACGACGATCGTTCTGCCATTGGCATGGCTCCTCGAACCAGAGGAGATTGTCATCGGCCACTAAATGCGAAAACTTAATCGCATCTGCAGTGCTGTAACCCTGGTTGGCATCGACAGCAATTCGGAACTTTTCACCACCGACTTTGCGCGCCTCTTTAAATCGTTTGGCATCTTCTTCAGGAGTCATGCCGCCAATCTTGAACTTCATCCCAGCAAACTCTTCTTTGAGGAGGTACTCCACCTCTTCTTTGATCGTCAGGTTGCTTCCGTAGTACCCACCAATAGTGATGACGGGAATAGAGGAGCGATAACCTCCCCATAACTTCCACAATGGCGCGTTATATGCACGTCCAAAAAGATCCCACAGCGTGACATCGAGCGAGGCGCATGCAACCAATCCCAACCGGCGGTCGCGCAAGATGTCCCACGTTGCCGGACGAGCAAGCTCCCAGCACTTCTCAATGGCGGAGCCATCTTGGCCAAGTAACGCGGGTGCGATTTCATCATGAATGATGCCGTCAATCTCAGCCAAACCAGCATCTTCATCTCCGGCGTAGGCCTCGCCAATCAATCCGCTGGCAGTATGAACGCGCGTGATGATGGTGGAGCGATGCGTCATCTTGTAGTGGCTACCTTTGTAGGTACGTGCAAGTGGTACGCGGACTTGTTCAGTTTCGATTGCCGTGATTGTCAGGTCCATGATGATTAAGAGTTCCCTCTCGTAATTTCCAGAACTTTGAGTTAGATTCTGGTAACGATTCCATCGTGGAACCTATAGAGATAGCGGGAAAGTGTCAAGGGGTGAGGAGCAATGGAAGGTCCAGTAACCATCCGTGATGTAGCAGCGCGCGCAGGGGTCGCTCTATCGAGCGTCAGTCGCGTCCTCTCTGGACACCCAGATGTATCAGCGAGCATGCGTGCAAAAGTAGAGGAAGCAGCGCAAGCTCTTGGTTACGAACCGGATCTGCTTGCGCAATCTCTTCGAAGTGGCGCAACTCGCACTATCGGATTCATTATCCGAGATATTGCAAATCCACTATTTGCAGTCGTTGCTCGGGCATGTGAGCAAGAACTACGTCGCAATGGTTACTCACTCATCTTGATGAATTCCGATGGAAGTGTCGAGACCGAATCTAAGAATTTTGCATTGTTACGTAGGAGAAGAGTTGATGGAGTAATCGCATCCTTGGTTGCTGAGGATTCTCCATACGTCAAGAAGACCATACTTTCACTCCGCGCTCCATTGGTGCTATTGGATCGAGATGTAAAAGGTTTAAATGCCAGTGCAGTGATCACCAACCATGCAATAGGTGTGAAAGCCGCAACTAAGCATTTATTGGATTTGGGGCATCGAGATATCGCATTCATCTCAGGTGCAGCAAATGTGTATACAACCAGAAATCGGATCAAAGGTTTTAGCGAGGCATTTGCAGAGGCAGGTATTCCACTTCCGGAAAAATTGATTGCACTTGGCGGTTTCGATGCCGAATATGGCTTGATTCATGCGC
>VGAL01000039.1 GCA_016870715.1 Actinomycetota bacterium
GTAGATCCTTGCCATCACGAATCATTCCACCCCATTCAGCTTGTGGCGGTTTGATGCCCAATCCGAGAAAGGAGAGAGCAGCAATGGCGATGATTACGATGATGAAATCGCTCAACGCATAGGCACGAGTCTCTGAAGAAACGTTGGGGATGATGTGCTTAAAAAGAATTCGCTTCTTTGAAAAGCCCAAAGTGCGAGCAGCTTCTACATAGCCTTGTTTATTCACCACGACAGCGCGAGTACGAGCAATACGTGCATAGCGCGCCCAGTTAACTAGAGAGATAGCAAGGACGATGCTGCCAACTCCGGGGCCGATAAAAGCAATAAGCGCGATTACGAAGACCAAGAATGGGAAGGCATTGATTCCATCAATCAATGACCCCACTACAGAGTTCACACGCTTGTTCTGTGAGATTCCGAGCAGGGTTCCAATGATGGTGCCAACAACTAATGGAATTGCTACACCAATAATCGCAGTGCCCAGATCGATGAATACAGCATCAAAGACCCGAACGAATACATCTCTACCTAAGACGTCAGTACCGAAGAAGTTAGCTCTACTTGGTGGCGCAAGCGGCATTGAGGCCAATTCGTCAGGTCCATATTTGCTAATCCGAGGAATGATCGCACCAGCGAGTACCAGTGAACCCAACATGAAGAATCCGGTATAGATTCCAAAGGTTCCTTCTTTAATAAATTTTTTCTTAGTTTTACTTTCCATTCCGGTACTCATGAAAGAGTCACTCTCCTGTCTAGGAGATAGCCAGTCAGATCACCTATAAAGCTGAAGAAGACCACGATGAGACCAAAGATCATCGCAATACTCTGCACAACGGGATAGTCCCGACCGTCGACCGCTGTAATCAACTCCCGACCTATTCCCGGCAAAGAGAAGATTGTCTCCATGATCACGGTACCACCAATCATCACTCCCACCATGTAACTCAAAAGAACAACGGTGGGCGCAAGCGATGGTCGAAGTAAATAGGACCAGTAGAAACGAGATTTACGAACACCACGGATGATTCCGGTCTCTACAAACTCTTCATCGAGAGTATCGACAAGCGAGGAGTGCAACACACGGGAGAGAACCGGAACGAGAGAGCCACAATTGGCCAACGCGGGTAACCATAAATATTTGAGGTTTCCAGGGAAGGCACCTTCATAACCTGCAGCAGGGGCAATATTGAAATACACGCCAAATACGAGAAGTCCAAGGAGCGCGAGGAAGAATCCAGGGATTGCCAACGAGATAGAAGTGAGCGCTCGAAATAGATAGTTCACAGTATTGCTCTTGCTCGTTGCAACCCAGAGCGCAAGTGGAAGGGAAATGAGGGCGGCAAAGAGGATTGATAATCCAATGATCATCAAAGTTACCGGTAAATGCGTACCAAGAATCTCGGTGACGTCCCGGCCCGAGAAGTATGAATATCCCAGGTCACCACGGAAGATTCCTGAGAAGTAATCCCAGAATTGTACGTAGAAAGGTTTATCGAGACCGAGTTGAGTTCGGAAGGCTTCCACAGCTTCTTCGGTTACATCTGCACCAAGGGCAAGACGAACAGGATCTCCGGGGCTCAACCGCATGAGCGAGAAAGCAATAACCATCACCCAGAAGCCAACGACTATCGATCGAATTATTCGGCCATAAAAGGTCTTTCGAAGAGCTGCGCGATTTCTATCCTTCTCCACCTCCATTTTTGCATCTTGTGAGGCGGCAGTTTTCTGTGACTCAGTCACTTCAGGATTCCTTTCGCAATTGAAAGTACTTCACAGTAATTTTGAGGATTTCTTACTTATTGGGAACAAGGTGAGGCGTAACGCCCCACCTTGTTCGGTTACTACTTATTTACTTAACTCACTGTTCGCACAGTCAGTCGCCACCTTAACTTATGAGAGTGGTGGTGACTGCTTGACGAAGTAGTGATCATTGCCCTTCACATTGGAGAAGACGTTTGCAGGAAGACGGCTTGCGCCAAAGACAGCACGTTGTCCAAGTGGAATATGTGCTGACTCATCCCAAAGCTTCTTCTCAATTGCTGCGATGAGTGCAATTTGATCCTTCTCAGTCACTGCAGCATCGAGTGCTTGTAGATCTGCAGTATTTGAGGAGGAGGCTGACCAGTTCTGCCATGCGCCACCCTTACCCCAATAGATATTGAGGATCTGTGATGGGAGCGCACCAGTTGCACCGGAGAACTGAACTTGGTACTCACCAGAGGTCTGGCGAGCGCCGCCGACAGCATCTGTCTGTGGCTCAGTGGTAACAACCATCTTCGAACCTAACTTGCGCCACTCTGCTGCGATAACAGCAATCGCATCTGCCCAGCCTGGTCGGTTAAAGACGGTGATGGTGATGGGGAATCCATCTGGATAACCAGCTTCAGCAAGTAGCTTCTTTGCGCCAGCAAGGTTCTGCTTGGTGCGATCTGGATTTTGGCACTTGTAGGCAGGGTGTCCTGGCCAAGTAATCGAACAGCTTGGCTTCACATCACCAAAGAAGGCGATATCTGCCATCGCTTTACGGTTAGTTGCCATAGAGAGCGCTTGGCGAACCTTGGCGTCGTGCCAGGGTTGCTTCTTTGGTGTCAAACAGCTTGCTGCAGAGACAACTTGATCCTTGCAACCTTCCATTTCGCGAAGATTGAAATCAAGGGTGAAAGTTCCTTGAAGTTGCGTTGGCTGCCAACGGAAGACCTTCTTGTCGGCGAGCTGTCCGCGCGCAATCGCTGCTGGAAGATCGAATGCATAGTCAATCGTTCCCTGGCGAAGTGCGATAACGCGAGTTACTGGATCTGGAATCGCGACATAAGTAACTTGCTTGACAGCTGGCTTTGCCCAATAGCTTGGGTTGGCCTCGATGACCATCTTGTCGTCACCAAGCTTCCACTCCTTGATGCGGTATGGACCAGCGCTTAGCGGCGCCTCCCAATACTTAGCATCAGAGGCGAGAGCGCGTGGGTTCATCCAGAAGTAGATACCCGCCATCGCAAAAGGAAGATCATTGAATCGAGTCTTGGTCTTGATCACAATCGTCTTCGCATCTGGTGCGGAGACATCGTCAAGCACTGCAAGCTGAGGAACTGGAGCCTTCTTGAGAAGCTCGAACATGAAGACGGCATCATCAGCAACGACCTGAGTCTTGCCATCTGAGTACTTGATGTCCTTGAGAGTCAAGGTCCAGGTAAGTCCATCGGATGATTGCTTGGCATCACTAAGTAGATCCTTCTTTGGCTTTCCATCAGAGGCGATACGCCACAACATTCCTTGAATAAGGAACTTGGAGATGTAGTTCTGATTTGAGGTTCGGAGGCTATTGGATGGGTCAAGTGAGGTGACCTTACCGACAGCTCCCACTGTAATTGCATCGCACTGCGCAGCAGCGGTTGGCGTTGTCAACTTACAGTTCTTTCCTGTTGCCGCCTTTGCAGCTGGCACACCAATGAGAAGTGATCCCAATAGCGAAGCAGATGCAAATGCGAGGACAACATTTCGCATTTTCTTTGATGTCATTCTTAGTACCTTTCCGGAGGGCTAAGCACGTTCTTCAAGACCGATATGGCCTTGATAGTTCGAAATGCTACTTACGAGATTTATCGCTGGCAACGATTTTCTCCAGTATTTATCGGCGTCGGCTGGGTGCTCAAAATCTTGGTAGGGCCAGCCATTTTCTAGGGCTGTAGTCAGTTATCTGAGGGAGATAAAGTAACAATTTGTAACCTTTCGGCTTTCCCGAATTGAGCTACTCGAACATTCGCATTTGCCTCGGGTACGTTGGCAATGTGGCAGATAGCGCGACAGGTGCAAGTAATCGTTTTGTTGCGCTAAAGGAGCGCAATTATCGAAATTATTTTTTCGGCACCGGTATTTCTAATTCGGGAAATTGGGCGCATCGCGTTGCACAAGATTGGTTAATTCTCAATTTAACAAATAGCGCACAGTGGCTTGGTGTTGTCGTTGCCGCACAATTCTTACCTGGCTTCTTTTTTAGTCTCCATGCAGGAAAGTGGGCCGAGAAGGTAGATCCCAGACGCGCGTTAATTGCATGTAATTGCGTTGCCGCACTCATCGCTGCAGGTTTGGCGGTTTTGGTCCTTGCTGGCCAGGTAAATGGTTACCACGTCATCGTCGCCGCATTCTTACTAGGTGTCACAAATGCTATTGATGGACCAATCCGTCAGATTTACTACGTCACCCTTGTTGGTGAGGAGAAGTTGCCAAGTGCGCTCAGTCTCAATTCTGCAAATATCAATATCGGTCGACTTTTTGGTCCAGCCATTTCAGGAGTAGTCATTGATGCATTCGGTATTGGAGAGGCGATCTTATTCAATTCGTTGAGTTACCTGCTCTGCGCTGCCTCATTGTTATCAATCAAACAATCAGAATATCGATATCGTCACGAGCGAAAAAGTGATTCGGTGATTCTCTTACGCGATGGATTCACTTATGTCTTCTCACAGAAAAAACTTTTCTACGCCATTTTTTCGGTTTCGTTCCTGGCAATGTGGGGACAAGATATGGCGCTCACCTCTGCATTGATGGCAAAGAATGTCTTTGCTGGCAGCGCCTCAGGTTTTGGATTGATGGGTTCGGCTATAGCTGCAGGCGCGATTCTAGGTGCGCTCTCCTTCGCTCGGCACAAGAACTTGCCATCGATCGAACTCCTCACCAAGCGAGCATTCATGATGTCAGGAGTTTGGTTCTTCACCGCAATCGCGCCTAACTACTGGATTTACTTAGTGGCGCTTTTTGGTTGCGGGTACTTCTCGATGGGCGTCAATATCTCCGGTAATGGCGGTATCCGAACCTACGCTTCTCCTGACTTTTATGGCAGAGCCTGGGGGATATATATCTTCGCGTGGCAAACAATGATTGCACTTGGTGGGATTGCGCTCGGATTTCTCGCCGATTTTCTCTCACCACGTGGCGCAATTGCATGTGGAGCGAGCATGGCCCTGGGAATGAGTCTGTACCTTAAGGTCAGATTTCGCGCTCCCGAATAGCAGATAGACACTCGCACTTCGCGGTGCTTGGATTACCGCATGGCCTCCATTGACTCTCCTAATGCACATTTAACTCCGAAAGAAACAACCTGGCGCGAGTCGATGAGTGCGCTCCGATGTGGCGTTGCACAACGTGAATTCACCCCGCCTGTCGGAATCATGTCGGGAATTTGGGGAGCAGCAAAGAAGTTCCGATCGGAATCAATTCATATCGGACTCTTCCTTACAGCAGTGGCGCGTGAAGATAAGAGCGGCGCCAAGAGTTTTATCGTTGGTATTGATTTATGCGTACTGGGATGTGTCGAGTGCGCTCATGATCTCCTCAGTCGAATTGCTACAGGAGTTGGAGTATTCCGAGACAAGATTCTCTTTGCATCAAGCCACACCCACGCAGTTCCACTGCCTTGCCTGCATCGCTCTCAGAAGGAGGGTTCGGAACTCATCCCTGCTTTCCGCGAAGCAATCATTTCCAAGACAATAGAGGCCTGCAAGGAAGCGGAATCGAAGATCGAAGATGTCGATGTGACATGGGGTTACGGTCATTGCGACCTTGCAGTCAATCGAGATCTACCGTGCGGTTCGCAAGAGGTTGTTGCTTTCAACCCCGACATTGTTGCTGATGACACCCTGGTAGTTGGTCGCATCTCAAATCGTTCCGGGAAAGTGATTGGCACTATTGCCAATTACGCCTGCCACCCCACAACCCTTGCTTGGGACAACATGGCCGTCTCGCCCGATTACATCGGAATGGCGCGAATCTTGGTTGAAAAAGCGACCGGTGCTCCGATGATGTTTTTGCAGGGTGCATCGGGCGAACTCTCTCCGCGCAATCAATACAGCGGCGATACCGCGCTCGCTGATAAGAACGGCACCATGTTGGGTCATGCAATCTTGTCTACTCTTGCATCGATGCAATCACCTGGTCATGGTTTACGATGGAATGGAATCGTTGAATCTGGCGCTCTGCTTGGCGAATGGCACGAGATGCCGGTTCGTGGCTCTGATATCTGTCATGAAGAGAAAATCAATGCCAAGGTCCGCGTCAAAGAGTTGAAGAGCATCGCTCAATTACGTGAAGAGTGGGCTGGAATCGATGCGGGAGCGCTCGAAGAGCGAATCATGCGCGCCGAGCGTTTACGCATTGGGTATGAGTCCAATGCGGAGGTGGATCATCCGGTTTGGGTTTGGCAGTGGGGCGAGGCGTTATTTGTCGCCCAACCTGGCGAGGCATACTCCTATATCCAGATGGAATTGCGACGGAGGAATCCAGGGAAGGTTATCTTCGTTCTCAATCTCACCAATGCCCCTGGACTTTTCTATCTGCCAATCAAGAGCGCATACAACGCACCTGCATATCAAGCCTGGCAGACGCTGTTGGCAGCTGGATCTTTAGATTCGGTAATCGATTCAGCAGACCAAGCAATCAAGCGGATTACCGGAGCGAAATAATGGCACGTCCAGATTTGCAACCCCCGAAAGCTAAATCAGTTCATGCTCCTTTTTCTGCAACGCTCACTGCTGGCTTCGCACAAAGAGTGATTAATCCTCCCGTGGGAATTCGTGCTGCAAGTTGGGGAGCGGCGAAAATTCATGTGGCTACTGGAATCCATAACAACATCACTACGACAGCTCTTGCAGTGAAGGATGAGAGTGGAAAATTCCAATACCTAGTAACAGTGGATTGGGGTTGGTGGCAGGGAAAGAGCGATGATCTCTCAGTTCGTGGCGTAGTTCTCAAAGAGCTTGGTATCGAGGAGAACCAATTGCAGCTTCATCTCACTCATACACATGCTGGACCCTCAACGGCAACAGATGTTTCGCATCTAGAGGGTGGAGAATTCGTTGCCGAGTATCATAAATTCGCGACCTCTGAAATAATCGCAGCTTGCAAACAAGCTGCAAAAAATTCAATTCCCGCCACGATTACTTGGTCTTACGGTAAATGTGATTTAGCAATCAATCGTGAATTACCTTGTGGTGAAATCGATATTGTGGGGTTTAACCCAGGAGAACCCGCCGATGACACATTAACGGTCGGTCGAGTCTGTGATGCCAATGGAAAGATCATCGGCACGGTTGTGAATTACGCCTGTCATCCAACAACTCTTGCGTGGAAGAACAGTAAAGTCTCACCAGACTTTGTAGGTGAAGCGCGCGATATTGTGCAAGCAAAAACAGGGGCGCCAATGCTCTTCTTGCAGGGCGCTTCCGGAGATTTAGCCCCGCGCGATGGCAACTCTGGTGATACCGAAGTAGCCGATAAGAATGGACGAATCCTCGGGTTTGCAACCCTGGCCACCTTGGAGAAGATGATTACCTCTGGTAAGAAAATGCGCTTTCTGGAAGCGGTGGAATCTGGAGCGCTGCTGGGTGATTGGGAAGAGGTCGAGAATCAAGCACCGAACACGACAGCAGCGGTTCGATTAGATATAGAGGTGCCACTCCAGAAGTTGCCAACTATCGAAGAATTGCGTGAGCGATGGAAGGAAGTCGAGGAGGGTGCGCGCGAGACCCGCATCAATCGTGCGATGAAATTGCGCGCCGGTTATGTGCTTGAAGGTGGTCGTGCAACGCATCCAGTCTGGATCTGGCAATGGGGTGATGCGGTAATCGTTGGTCAGCCTGGCGAGGCCTACTCCTACTTCCAAATGGAGTTACGTCGTCGCCATCCTGATCGAGTGATATTTGTTCTTAATTGCACAAACGGTCCTGGGTACATGTACTTGCCAACTCCTGAGGCGTATAAGAGATTCCGTTATCAAGCGTGGCAGACGCTGCTTGCCCAAGGTGGATTAGAAATCATCACTGATGCCGTCTCCAATGCAATCTCTCGATTACCAAGAATTCTGCGGTGATGAGCGCTCACCTCACGCGCACCTTTCTTGGTATTTCCAGAGCAGATATCACGCCGCCAGTTGGGATATCGGCAAACCCATGGGGCAAGAGTTATTCTGCTCTCTCTAGAGGGGTGCACCGTCCCCTCACTGCAACGGCTGTTGCAATCAGAGGTGAGAATTCCAAATTACGTTTCATCGTTGGTTTAGACCTTGGGTGGATTGGTTGTTATGAGTGCGATGTCCTTAATTTTCGGACGCGAGTAGTGCGAGAACTTGGCATTGAAATAGACGATTTACTCGTTAACTTAAGCCAGACCCACAAAGGACCACCATTTTGCATCCATGAGGCGTTGCGTGAGGGTAAGGAATTGGTACCTGCCTACATTGAAAAGACGATTAACACTGTTATCTCGGTATGTCGCCAAGCGGCTGCGAATGTTGTAGAAGTTGACATCACTTGGGGCTATGGCAAATGTGATTTAGGAACGGTGCGAGATTTAGTAGTGGGGGATGAAGTTGTTGTGGGCTACAACCCAGATCTGCGCCCCGATGACACCCTGGTGGTTGGGCGAGTCACTAACCTGTCGGGCAAGAGCGTGGCAACCATCGTCAACTACGGATGCCATCCCACTTCAGTCGGCTGGGGAAGTGATCTGATTAGCCCGGATTATGTTGGGCGCGCACGCGAGATTGTCGAGAGCGCAACGGAGGGACCTATGCTCTTTCTTCTGGGTGCCTGCGGGAATGTGGCGCCAAAGATTCAATACTCAGCTGATGTATCTGTGGCTGATAAAAATGGTGAAATGCTTGGTTATGCCACATTGGCAACACTTGCAGGAATGTTGCCACCAGCTACTGAGTATCGCTTTCACCAGGTGATTACCTCAGGCACCAATCTTGGAGATTGGCAGCCGGTTCCCATTACGCCCAATACAGAAATTTCTGCGAAGAAAGTCCGTGCGAAATTGCAGCATAAAGAATTACTTGATGAAGCCCAAATGCATAAATTGTGGAGCCCAGTCACGGCAAATGAGACCTTTTTGAACTTTAGGATCCGCAAGCAATTTGAGATGCGAATCGATTATGTTCAAGGCGATGGCACTGTCCTGCATCCCATCTGGATTTGGCGCCTTGGTGATGCCGTAGTCGTGGCACATTGCGGGGAGGCGTACTTTGAGATGGCGCAGGAGTTGCGCCGTCGTAACCCGAATTTGATGTTGCTCTTTCTTGATATGACCAATGGCCCTGGGTATATATATGTACCTACTCGAATTGCCTATGAGCAGAACACCTATCAATCCCAACAGAGTCTTTTAGCGCCAGGGGGTTTTGAGTCGATGTTAGAAGTAATAGAGCAGGAGCTACAAAACTTGTAGTTGTTACTCCGGATTCTCAGGAAATTCATCAGTTGAAGAATAGGCAGGACCAAGCACGGCAACTACATCCCCAATATTTACCCGTGGGAAACCACGCATAACGCCAATTACTCCCGATTGTTGGGCGCGTATTTCTGCGGCGGGGGTATCAGGATGATCCATGTCATGGATTAGACCAATCACCTCACCTTTCTCCACAGAGTCTCCAGCGCCTTTGATATTTTCATAGAGGCCAACATGTGTAGCAGAGTGGTATGACCGTGAACTTCGTAAATCTAGGAAGAGTGGCGGAGTGAGACCGAGTTCTTCTCGAGTTTTTGTCTCGCCTTTGATCACTTTGAAGTATCGCAACCCATTTCGCAATCCATCCTTAGCAATTTTGGTGCTTTCGTACGTTGCAATTCCTGAGCCGCCCAGTTCTGTTGTGACAAGGCCCTTACCAAGCCGTTCGACTAGGCCTGGCAGGAGGGTAGTTGGGTCGGTACCAGGTTGCTCCGGGAAGACCATGTGATGCGAAGTGTTGTAACTCTTCATGCCTTCGATCATTCTTTTGCGCTGAGTGACATCTTGTGACCAGACCATGTGTGAACATGGAACAAAGTGATGTCCGCGCCCTCCACTGTGAAGTTCAAATACCGCATCCACCTGAGGGAAGAGTTCAGTACTTAAGTAATAAGCAAGTTTGCCGTGAACAGCGCCATTTTCATTTCCTGGGAAAATTCGATTGAAGTTAGTTCCATCAGGCCATAAACGCGTTCCAGCTTTGGCAGCCGGTTGTGAGAGGCATGGAATGATGATGATTCGTCCGGTCACCTCATTGATATCCAGATTATTTGCCAGATCTCGCGCAGCAAATTGTCCTTCGTATTCATCGCCATGGTTTCCCGCAAGCACGAGCACTGTTGGGCCATGACCATTCTTATATTTGATGATTGGCACCATGTAAGTGGCCCAGCCGCTGTGATTGGTGGAATCACCAATCTTTAGGTAGCCAGTGGTTTTTCCTGGCGAGTCAAGATCAATCGAGCAGGAGACTGTTGTGCTCATGAATTCGCCTCCGCGTTTTCAATCTCTTCAAGAGAGTTCCACTTTTTCCCAACTACGCAGACGC
>VGAL01000040.1 GCA_016870715.1 Actinomycetota bacterium
GCCAGGACTCGGTATCGATATCGATGAGAAACTTGCCGCGCAATATCCCCCAGATAACGCCAATGCCATCCGACCTAAGCTCTGGACCACTGCGCGTACTCCTGATGGCGGGTCGTGGAGGCCGTAAGCAATGGCTAAACCGATAACAATCACTAACGTTCGGACGATTCTTACTGCGCCGGAAGTGACTCCGCTTGTTGTCGTAAAGATTGAAACATCTGAGCCCGGGCTATATGGCCTGGGCTGTGCCACATTTACTCAGAGATATCTTGCTGTAGCCACTGCAATAGATAAGTATTTGAAAGATTTCCTGATTGGTAAAGATGTCGCCAATATCGAAGATATCTGGCAGACATCGTATGTCCACTCCTCATGGCGCAACGATGCAGTCTTAAGTAACTCGGTATCAGGAATCGATATGGCCCTCTGGGATATCAAGGGCAAGGTCGCCGGGATGCCGGTCTATGACCTGCTCGGTGGAAAGGCGCGCGCTGGCGCTGCTGTCTATCGCCATGCCGATGGAAAGTCCTTAAGTGAAGTGGAAGAGAATGTCCGCAAATATATGGAGCAGGGTCTGCTCTATATCCGCTGCCAATGGGGTGGCTATGGCGGACGGATCGATCAGATCAAAGCGCCAGAGAATGCTCCCGAGGGCGCCTACTTTGATCCGCATGGCTATGCGCGCAATACCGTCAAACTCTTTGATCACATCCGTAACGCTGTCGGTGATGAGATCGAACTCCTCCATGATGTCCATGAGCGTTTAGCTCCGATTGAAGCAGTCCGACTATCGAAGAACTTAGAGCCCTATCGCCTCTTCTTCCTTGAAGATGCGCTCTCTCCTGAGGCGGTCGATTGGTTTGCGGTGATGCGTCAACAGAGCGCAACACCGATTGCTATGGGTGAGCTCTTTACCCATCCGCAAGAGTGGGTGCCGCTGATTCAAAATCGCTTGATCGATTTCATTCGCTGCCATATCAGCACCATTGGTGGCATTACTCCGGCCAAGAAACTTGCTCACCTCTGTGAAGCATTTGGTATTCGAACTGCTTGGCATGGACCAGGAGATGTCTCCCCCGTTGGCCATGCAGCCAACCTCCATATTGATCTGAGCTCCTATAACTTCGGCGTGCAGGAGTGGTGGGGACCATCGGATCTGATTAAAGAGGTATTCCCCGGAACTCCTGAGCTTCGCGGTGGCTATCTCTATGCCAACGACAAGCCAGGACTCGGTATCGATATCGATGAGAAACTTGCCGCGCAATATCCCCCAGATAACGCCAATGCCATCCGACCTAAGCTCTGGACCACTGCGCGTACTCCTGATGGCGGGTCGTGGAGGCCGTAATGAAAATAACGAAAATCCAATGCCACGTATTACTAGATCCGCACTATGACATAGCGGCAACAAGTTCAGCGCAAGATGATCTCGTTGTTGAAGTTTTCACCGACGAAGGGATTGTCGGTATCGGTGAGACCGATCTCAATCCCTGGATTGCCCGGGAATGTATCGAGGCGCCTGGCACCCACACCATGGATCAAGGTTTGGGTTCGGTCTTTATCGGCGAAGATCCACTCGACATTGAACGACTCTGGTTGAAAGCGTATCAAGCGACAGCGATGACTGGTCGTCGCGGTGCGTTAGTTAACGCCCTTGGTGCAATTGACATGGCCCTCTGGGATATCGCAGGTAAAGCTGCGAATAAACCCGTTTGGCAATTATTGGGTGAGAAATCACGTGATCATCTTGGCGCCTACGCGTCACTTCAACCGGAAGTCTCCTCTTTCGATGCGTATCTCACGTCGATGGTGAAGTGGGCGCACAGCGCGAAGGAGATGGGCTTCCGTGCTGCAAAATTAGAAACTACATTCTCTGGCCCTTATGCGAATATGGGTATTCGTGAAGATGACGAGAAGATGACCGAGGTCATCAAAGCCGTTCGAAATGCGGTCGGACCCGACTTCACCATCATGGTCGATGTCCAGTACGCATTTGATTCAGTCGCGCGAGCAATCAAAACCATCAACACCTGGCAAGAGTTCGATCTCTTCTTCGTGGAGACACCGCTCTGGGTTGATGATCTTGATGGGATGGCAGAGTTAGTCGCTAACACCCCGATTCGCATTGCATCCGGCGAATGGTTAAGTACTCACTATGAGTTTAAAGATTTAATTCGTTACGGAAATGTTGGTGTAGTTCAACCTGACATTGGACGCGTAGGTGGACTCTCCGAAGCGCGTAAGGTCTGTAACCTTGCAAAGGACCATAACAAGTTAGTTGTGCCGCATCTGTGGAAGACTGGAATCTCTGTTGCTGCAGCTGCACATTTAGCAACAGTTACACCGCATATGCCCTTCTTTGAATTCCTGCCGCCTGCTCTATGCGAATCAGAACTTCGTAAACACCTTGTCGTCGATGAGATTTCGATGGCAGATGGCAAAGTGACCATTCCGCAGAAGCCTGGTTTGGGCGTCGAGATCAATCGTGATGCCCTCGATGAATTCGTTGCTGCAGCGCGCAAATTGCGCCCCTAAAAGGTCAGTGCGGTAACCTTTCATCGTTACCTTATATATAGGGGATATATAGGGGACGTATAGGGGCGGTAGCTCAGTTGGTTAGAGCCCCGGACTCATAATCCGGTCGTCGTCGGTTCGAGCCCGACCCGCCCCACGCAGCCTCGCGCAGCCTCACGCGGCCTCACGCAGAAGGTCCTTAGCGTGGCCTGAAGCACCGACAAGTAATGAAAAATAAAGTTTTGATAACGAAATTTCTTGGAAATTTTCTAGACATTTACTCCAAAAAGACCTGGTTACTTCGACATTTCGCCAGTAGGGTTCTCTGAAATTCCCCACCACATGTTCATCAATTGGTGACCTGTTGGCCACCTGAAAGGACGATAATGCAAAGTTCTCGCAATCGGTTCGGCAAAACCCGTAAGGCCATTGCCACCAGCATTGCTGCTGCACTTCTAGTCGCAGGACTAGGTGCATCATCAGCACGTGCTGATGCGGCCGTGATAACAGCAATTACCGAAGTAAAAGATTCGGTCACTACAGTGAATGCAAATGTCAAAGCACTTGCCGGTCAGGTACAACTCCTTCAGGCGGCTGTAGCAATCTTAACTGATTCTGTAAGCGATCAAATCGCTGAAATCCTCGCAACCCAAGCAACTCTTATTGCTACGCTCGCGAAGATTCAGGCACAACTCACAGCACTACAAAAAGCATCAGCGAAAAAGAAGTAGCGATGTCCTCAACTCACAATCAGCAAATGGTGTCCACTTCGGCACCTGAAAGGACCAAAATGCAAGAAACTCGTAAGCGGTTTGGCATTAGCCGCAAGGCCATTGCCACCGGCATCGCCGCTGCATTGTTGATTAGCGGAGCAAGCTCTCTCTCTGCAACGGCTTCATCCAAGAAGCCTGCAAAGAAGCCTGCGAAAGCGAAACCTGCGAAACCTGCTGCTGCAAAAGAGGTTAATGAATTCCTCAATCCAAAGTGTCCTGCAAAACCAACCACACTTACAATCGCTTCTGCAGTAATTTTGGAAAATCCAGGTGGTAAGGCCGATCAGGCAAATGCTGATGAATTCATGAAGAAGTGTCCAAATGTAAAGGTTGAATTTATCGGTATTCCCTCAAATCTCTTGCCAGAGAAACTCACAACCTTGGCAATTGGTGGAAGCCTTCCCGATATGTACATGCACTTCACCAGCTTCACCGGAAAAGCGCTTCAGATGCGTACCTTTGAAGATCTAAAGCCTCTTCTTGGAGAAGACTATGTGAAGGGCTTTGATCCACTATTTCTTGGCGAGGCAATCCAAGGTGGCAAGCTACTTTGGGCTCCATGGGTCGGAATCCCCATGGCAGTTGCCTATCGCAAGGATTTGTGGGAAGAAGCCGGCATCAAGACCTTCCCTAAAACATGGGACGAGTTCCTAGAGGTGGCCAAGAAGTTAACCGTCGATAAAGATAAAGATGGAAAGATTGATCAATACGGTTGGGCGATGGTGGGAACTCCAAATGGTTCCGGTGCTGGTCGCTTCCACGCAGTTGTATTGAATAGTGGTGCATACGATCTCAAGCAGAACCCTGATGGAAGATTCGTCTCTGGTGCATCACTCAAGGGATACGAAACAGCCTTGCAATTGTATGGAGATGCAATCAAGGCAGGAGTTGTTCCTCCAGGACAAACAACCACCGGATACCCTGAGGCAAGTGCACAATTGGCAACAGGAAAAGGCGTTATGATGGTTACAGGTCCGCACACTATGGGTATCGCTGTCACCCAAAACCCGTCGTTAAAGGGCAAATTGGGTGGATTCCCACTTCCAACTGCAAATGGTGCTAAGCCAATTACCGTTTTGAATCAACATGGTTATGCGATAGCACGTAGTAGCAAGAACAAAGCATTGGCTGCTGAATACATCAAGTTCATGTTGTCAACCGAGCGAATCTTGTATTACAACGAGCTTGAGTACCGTCTACCTTCACGCCTCAAGGCACAAGAAGATCCCAAAGTTAAAAGCGGCATGGCTGCTGGTTTCGTGGATGCGCTGAAGGGCAACGTCTGGTCAGACTCAACCGCTAGCTTCCTAGGAAGCGTAGTAAAGGTTAACTTTGATGCTTACTCAGAGATGTTCTTGGGTAAGAAAACAGCCGCAGAAATTGCGAAAGAAGCGGATGCCAAGATCAAGAAATTGATTGCGGACAACGCTTAATAGCGTAAATTGAAAACTTTAGGGTGAAAGCGATTTCACCCTAAAGTTTTTACTTAGGTGTGTCAGGAAGTGGGGAAAATGAAATCAGCATTTGCCAAGCGAGAGTCTCGCTCGGGCAAGTTTTTCACGATTCCTGCCGCCCTAATTATGCTCGGCCTCGTCGTTTATCCCATGCTGTATGGCTTTTTTATTAGCACCCAGAAATCGAATTTGATAGATGAATGGGAATTTGTTGGGGCCAAATATTACATTCAGTTACTTACTGATGCAGACTTCTATGGAACTTTACAAACAACTGCGCTATTTGCTGCATGTGTTGTGATTGGAAACCTTGTTGTAGGTTTACTGCTTGCTGTGCTAGTAAATCAAAAAATTCCATTGATGAACGTTTTCAAAGTAATTTTGATGCTTCCCTGGTTGTTCCCGGAAGTTGTCGTGGCATTAATCTGGAAATGGCTCTTTAATCCATTATTCGGAATGCTAAACCACATCTTATTTATGTTTGACCTTATTGATAAAGAAGTAGATCTCTTAGGACAACCCGGAACTGCTTTTGCCGCTGTGGTTTTTGTATGTATTTGGAAGGGATACCCAATCGTCATGTTGATGATGATGGCGGGTATGAAAAATATTCCTTATGAGCGTTATGAAGCCGCTGCAATTGATGGGGCCAATAAATGGAAGCAGTTCCGCCACATCACCTTACCGGGGTTGATGCCGATTTTACTCGTCGCTGCAATTCTCGAGACTGCCTGGTGGTTCAAACACTTCACGATTGTTTGGTTAATGACAGGTGGTGGACCAGCTCGTGCCACTGAACTTATTTCGGTTGACGTTTACCTTCAGGCATTTACAAACTTCAACTTTGGAAGGGCTGCGGCCGAATCCGTTATTATTCTATTTATATTGATGGTCATCAGTTTCATTTACTCAAGGGTGCTACGTGACAAATCTCAATAACCAGAAGAACCGTAAGCAAAAAGATAGTGCTATGGCTGGCACTAAAACTAACAAGATTGTTACGCGCGTAGCATCTTACGCAATTCTAACCTTCATGACTTTATTGATCTTTACCCCAATTTTTTGGATGATTTCGACCTCACTTAAGTCCGAGGCAGTGATGTTCGATACTCCAATTGAATTAATCCCGTCTGACCCCACTTTAGATTCATATGTAAATCTCTGGTCTACTTATCCTTTCCTTACTTACTTACGGAATTCAATATTTATAGTTTCTGTGGCCACATTTTTCTCTGTGGCGGTTTCAACATTTGCCGGATATGGGATCTCAAGATTTAATTTTAGAGGGCGCGGCATTTTCATGTCCTTCTTGCTGGCAACTCAACTCTTCCCATCGATCATGCTGTTGATTCCCTATTACAAGACTTTTAAGACACTAAATTTAATTGATAGCCATTTTGGTTTGATAATCGCTTACGTATCTTTCACCATTCCATTTTGTACGTGGATGATGCGAGGCTACTTCGCAGGCATCTCGAAAGACCTTGATCAGGCTGCTGCTATCGATGGTGCGGGACGTTTTAGAGTCTTCTCCTCTGTGATTCTTCCTATCGCGTGGCCAGGGATCGCTGCCACAGCAATTTATGCCTTTATCGCTGGATGGAATGAATACCTCTTTGCGTTGGTATTTCTCAATTCAGCCGAGAAGAAGACGGTTTCTCTGGCAATTGGCCAATTGATTGGTGAGTATCGAATTTTATGGAATGACATGATGGCAGCATCTTTCTTTGCTCTGGTTCCAATGATCATTATTTTCATCTTCTTCAATCGATATTTGGTGGAGGGCTTGAGCGCAGGAGCGGTCAAAGAGTAAAACAGGTCTTTGATGCGCAAAGCGCCATCTCGGCAGAGCTTGGAATTCCCACCCTCGTCCGGTGGATTGGCGAACATGAACGGAAGCGCTTGGGAAATATCTTCTGGTCTCGCCGCATTCGACAGATGGTCGAAGAGCTTCGACCTGTTTTCAGATGGGATCGCCTCTACATCGGTGGAGGGAACGCCCGGTTAATCAGAGAGACTGAACGGGATCGCATGGGCGATGACATTGTGATCGTGCCAAATACTGCGGGCGTAGCAGGTGGCGTTCGCGCCTGGAGTCTTGAGCACTACCACCGGAGGTAATGTGCTTATGTTGTATTAATGCTACATAGCATATATGCTACTTCTATGAGCAGGAACCCTGAAGAGCCGGTCTATAACCGAATCGAAGAGGCTCGCTCCAACCTGGGGTTATCTCGACAGGAACTGGCCGACAAGGTCGGAGTCCACTATCAAACCATTGGCTACCTAGAGCGCGAGGAGTACAGCCCATCTCTGGTCTTAGCCCTGCGCATCTCCAAGGTTCTCAACGCCCCAGTCTCTGATCTCTTCTCGTTAGCTCCATTTAAGAAAGGAAAGTAAGATGCCAAAAAACAACAAGATTTACTTGTTTGAAGGTGTAACTGAAAAAGGCCTGAAATCCCTTCTTAATGACCAGAACTCCAAATTCACATTGCTTCGCTCGCAGCGGAACCGCCGAATCCTGGTCATCCTCATGGGTATTGGATTCATTCTGATATTCCTCGGAAGTTACTGGCCAACATTTAAAACTAATCTTGATATCTCAAGCACCCAAGAGATAGCGATCTACAACGTCCTCGCCTGGCGCGAGAAAGATATCTAACGTCGTGGAACTCAAACGGGAGAGAGATTTAGCGCCTGATGTATTACGAGGGTTCGCTCTACTTGGAATCCTGCTAGTCAACATTCAATTCTTCGCAGTCGATAGCTCTGAAGGTGCGCGCGGTCAATGGATCGAAGGGTTCGCTAACGGCAGCGCTGCCTTCATAATCTTCGCACTCTTTCAGGGGAAGTTCTATCTGCTCTTCTCCTTTCTTTATGGCTATAGCTCGCACTACATCGTCCAGGGCGAGCGGAGTAATCGTAGGCGCTGGCTCAAACGATGCATGTACTTGATGATTATTGGCGCACTCCATTTCACCTTCCTTTGGCAGGGCGACATCCTCTTTGCTTACGGGCTCTTTGGATTACTGCTTGCACTCTTCTTCTTCCGCCAAGACAAGACCATCAAACGATGGGCAGTTGGAATCTTTACAGTACAAACACTGCTGTTAACTCTCGTTGCCACAGGTATCTATTTTGCCGAGCGAAGTGATCCCAATTTGGAAGCGTTATCACCCAGCGCACTTGATGAAGTAATGCGATCTGGTACATATCCTGAATCCATCGTGCCTCGCTTAGAGCTTTGGGTAATTGGATTCTTTGGCTCGGGGGTCTTCATTATGGGTGGGCTGGCATTCGTTGCTTTCCTATTGGGATTGCGCGCTGCCCGAGCGTCTGCGCTATCGAGCGACTCTGGCGTTATCAACACCAAACGCTGGATGTTCATCGGTTACGGCTATGGAATTCCGCTTCAACTGGTGGCTGGAACGATCTATCTCAGCAATGAGAATGCTCCTGATACCTCTGAAGCTATTTACTTGATTTCTGTCTTGGTCTCGCTTGTTGGAGCGCCACTACTCACGATGGCCTATATCGCCACAATTCTGCGCTTACTCCCCCGTTTCGCGGCGAAGATGAGCTGGATGCGCGCTGCTGGTCAGATGTCACTCACCACTTATTTGATCCAATCTATTCTGCAAATGCTGATCTTTGCACCATGGGGCCTTGGCCTCTTTCAAAAGATAGATATGTGGGCAGTCCTGCTTTTCGGAATCGCCATCTGGTTACTTCAGATTAGGTTGGCAAACTGGTGGATCAACCGCTTCGGGCAAGGTCCAGCCGAGCGGGTCATGTCGCGCATGACTCGAGTGAAGATTAATTAGAGACGTCGCGCTTAACAAATAACGTCGTCGCAATTCCACCAAATATCGTCAGGTAAATTGCCGTACCCACCAACGCATATGTGTAACTAATATCGCCATTGGAGCTCTCTGCGATCAAACTCATCAATTGCCCTGGCAACCATTTATCTAAACCATCAACGGTGAAGGAGAGAATTCCCTCTAAAATCAAAATCCAGGCAAGCGAGATAGAGATTGAGGAAATCGGCGAGCGCAAGATAATTCCCACCGCCATTCCCACAGTGCCATATGCGATCGCTGATAGATAGACATTACCGAGATTGGAATAGAGCAATTCAAATGATTCGCTCGAGAACCAGGCATCGGTGTTGATATCCTTTGTGGGAGCAAGTAGTAAAGAGATTCCAATGCTCCCAATTGCGCTAATGATTACTGTAAGGAGCGCGAAGCTGCACATCGCCAGATATTTGCCCGCCAATAAAACCAACCGCTTTGGTTGACGAACGAGCAGATTGCGCAAGGTTCCGTTGGTGTACTCCAGGGCGGTCTGTGCAGCAAAGACCGAGAGCGCGATAGTGCCCAGGAGCCCGGCAAAGTTGGTAAAGCCCAGGTAGAGCCCACTGGGCAGCGCAAGGGTCTCGCGGGTAATGATTCGACCCCGTGGCCCATTGCCCCCATCAGAGTCAAGGAGAATGAAGAGCAAGGCGGTAATGAGCACGCTCAACCCAAAGACAATGCCGAGGGTGCCAGCAAAGAGGGTGGGGCGGCGAAGTTTCCGCCACTCGGAGCGAAAGACGCGAATCATTTCTCGCCCCCGGTAATCTCAAAGAAACTCTCCTCGAGGGTAGGACGAGTGATCTGAAGGAGAGTAAGCACTACCCCCTTCGCGAAGGCTGCTTTATTTAACTCTCCCGCAAAATTCTCTGGAGCCATGATGATTACCTGGTCGCCAGAAAGTTCACTTGGGTACCCTGCTGACGTTGCAATCTCGCGAAGAATTTCTTGATCGGAAGCCAGGCTCCCTTTCACGGCAAGGCGCGGCTTATGCGCTGCCAGGAGATCTTTAGTTGCCCCTTGGTAGAGCACCTTTCCATGATCGACCACCACTAAGTGATCGGCTATAACCTCTAATTCACTCAAGATATGTGAGGAGACGAAGATAGAGATACCTGAGTCTGCCAACGCGCGAAGAAGGTTTCGCACCTCATGGATTCCGGCAGGGTCTAATCCATTGACTGGCTCATCAAGAATCAAGACCTTGGGATTGGGCAGGAGCGCTGCTGCGATACCAAGTCGTTGTTTCATGCCTAGGGAATAGGTTTTGAATTTCGAGGTTGCTCGATCTGCAAGACCTACTAACTCGAGAAGTTCCTCAACTTTTTTGTAAGGAAAATCTCCCAGACGAGCGAGCACTCGTAAGTTCTCGCGCCCAGAGAGCGCTGGGTAAAAGGCTGGGCCCTCAATCATCGCTCCGACATTGGGCAGGTACATCTCTGGCTCAGAGATGGGGTGCCCCAAAATCCGCGCATTGCCTGCTGAGGGTTTGACTAATCCCAAGAGCATTCGAATAGTTGTTGTCTTTCCCGCACCATTGGGGCCAACGAATCCGGTGATTGCACCAACAGGAATGTCGAAGGTTACGTGATCTACGGC
>VGAL01000041.1 GCA_016870715.1 Actinomycetota bacterium
AAGGGTACTAGCGGTAATTAAAAAGTGGTAGGAAATGCGGCTAATTACTCGCCTCGATACCCTTAAGAAATAATGGAGAGAAGATTAATAGCTGGTCAATGCGCCCTGGTTCTTGCTGTTGCCTGCCCATCGTTCGCCGTTGCGGCTCCACCTTCGCTCACTGTTGAAAAAATTTCTACCACCAAAGTTCAAGTAGTTGCCCCTAACGGAGATCGTGGCGCTGCCCTTGCACAACTGCGCGATGGCCGCTTACTACTGGGTGGTGGAGAGAATGGTTCAAATCTGTATCTCTACGATCGAAAGAGTGAGTCTTTTTCGACTCTGGGTAGAGTAATCAAGTCAAGTGAGCGAATTAATGACTCACGTTTTGCCATTACTGATATTGCCATTCTCAATGAATCGGGGAATTCACTCTCTCTATTGATTTCTTTTCCTGAATATAACCGGACCAACTCCTGCGTAACACTCGTGCTCTACCGGTATTCACTCGCGCTCAGTGCAAAGCCACAACTCACTCGTGGAAAACAATGGTTTCGTTCTTCGCCATGTGTTCCGGTGAGCGCCGTCCAACATGCAGCGGGACGTATCGAAGTAATTGATAGCAAGAGCGCCTATCTGACTACCGGAGATCTGGGCTTTCCGAAAATCAATAACCGGAGTGCGCGGGGCACATTGGGCTCTATATATAAGGTGAGCGGAAACGGATCTACCCGAATCTCTCAGGGCCATCGCAATCCACAGGGAGTCCTATTAATAGGTAGCGATCTCTATATCTCCGAACATGGCCCTCGCGGAGGAGATGAATTGAATCTCGTCGAGCAGGGTAAAGATTACGGGTGGCCCTTTGTTACCTATGGCGAACCGTATGGATCTGGCGATTATGTCCGCCCAAGCGCAACCGGCGCTCATGATGGCTTTACCAAGCCGCTTTTCTATTGGGTCCCTTCAGTTGCACCTACCGAGTTGATTCAACTTCCACAGAATTCAGCATGGGGTAAATGGGCTGGCCAAATAGTGATGGGAACCTTGCGCGAGAACGCGTTGATATTTATCGAACTCACCTCAACAAAAGTTGTCGGCGAAGTATCGAATGTCAACGTGAGTGAACGTATTCGCGATTTAGAAGTAGATAGTGAAGGCACGATAATCGCCAGCACTGATAGCGGCGAATTACTTTTCATCTCACCAAGTTAAGTGATAAATATTCACACCTTCAAACTATCCACAGCGGGATAATTTCTCGGTTTCTTTATCAGACCACACACCTACATTTCCGCGTGCGTGTGGCTGTAGCTCAGCGGATAGAGCCCGATCCTAACGACATCGGTGGACGTAGGTTCGAATCCTACCAGCCACCCGCACCAAAAGTGGTTCTGGCATCGTTACCCAGGACCACTTTTGTTTTTATAGATTCATAGTTACATATTGTTTATTAGGTGCGATAATTTACCGATGAGCGATACACAATCTGTTAATACAAAAGTTGGTCGCGGCATGGGCTTGATGCTCATCGGCACCGGCATCACACATTTTCTCTTTCCCAAACCCTTCGACACGATTGTGCCGCCATTTCTTCCAGGTGATCCACGAATATGGACTTACTTAAGTGGATTTGCTGAATTAATTATTGCCGCGCTCTTATTTATCGCACTCGAAAAAAAGATCGCCGGGAAACCAGTTCGCCTCTGGGGTGTGTATGCAGCATTCGCGCTATTCGTTGCGGTATTTCCGGCAAATATTTACATGGCAATTGAATGGAGTGCACGCGATTTCCCTGCACCGCTCTTTGCTTACTTGCGCCTACCGCTCCAACTTGGCCTCTTTTATTGGGCCTGGGCGCTTGCGAAAGAAATCAACAAAATCACCAAGTCGTAAGAAAATTCCGCAGTTCTACAGTTCTTATTTATACACAGGTGAGAAAAATTTAGATTTATTAGTCAGCCCACGCACTTACATTTCCGCTCGCGTGTGGCTGTAGCTCAGCGGATAGAGCGCCAACCTAACGAATTTGGAGGTCGTAGGTTCGAATCCTACCAGCCATACGCGCCAATTGTGGTCCTGGAGTCGTTACCCAGGACCACTTTTTATTTCCCCTCACAATAAAATTACTTTCTGTAATTCCGCGCGCATAAAGTCCCATTCGATGTAACTATTAGTGGCGTGAAGCCCGCGAGAAAGAGCCCTGAAATAGTCATCATCTACGACGGTGAATGCGATTTCTGTGCTGAGTGCGTCAAGTGGGTATTAAAAAGAGTTACCGCTACTGCACTCCCTTTTCAAAGAGCAGATCTATCAAAATATCGGGTCACATACGAACGATGCAGCAAAGAGGTAGTCGCGATTATCAATGGGAAAGTTTTTGGTGGTGCGAGCGCAGTGGCAAAGTTACTTCGCGCTAGCGGCTACAAAAACCTCGCCACTCTTCTTACTTTAAGTGGAGGGCTAGGGCGCACGGGATATTCCTGGGTAGCTGCTAATCGCAACAGCGCGATCATTCGATTGGCACATTTCTTGCTACGCAACCTAAATCGCAAAACTCGAGCTGATTAGTTATTCACATAATTTTTTACTAGCAATTTTGTTATCAGACCACACGCATAGATTGCGCCATGCGTGTGGTTGTAGCTCAATGGATAGAGCGCCCTGTTGACGACACGGGAGGTTGTAGGTTCGAATCCTATCAGCCACACGCGCCAAGGCTGGCTCTGCAGTTCGTCGCGCAGGGCCAGCCTTCCTCTTTCAAATCGCTCACAAATCACCCAAAGTTCACCCACTGGGCAGATGTCAGCCACAGCGTGTAACTTTCCCCCTCCGATAAGTTACTTCCAGGAAGTAGCCACTCCTATATATAGGTGTATAGGTCTAGAGGTAGCGAGAGAACGAGGATCAATGAGCGAAGAACACGAGGCGAGCAACTCCAATAACGGGGAAGTACAAGAGAGCGAACTTTGGGAACGCATCTCAGCTACCGATGGAGTCGAGCGCGCCGAAGTCCTCGCTGAACTGAGCCACTTCGCCTACAAGCGCGACGATTATGCAGAGTGCATCCAACTCTGCGAAACCTCTATCGACCTATACAAGACGAGCGCGCCTAACTTACACCTCCACGAACTTATCCATCTTCACGAGGGTAAGGCGCTTTCGCTACGTAACCTCGAACACCATGGCGAAGCGGCTGAAACTTTTGAAGAGATCGCCCGGCTCCATAAAGAGCGTGACGAGGTATCAGGTTTTATCCAAGCAATCCGCGCCGCGGCATGCGAGTGGTTTGCGGCGAAAGAGTGGCAGAAGAGCCTTGCGGGGCATAAAGCTGCCCAAGATGCAGTCGATCCCGACTCTTCAGATATGTCGATGGGCATCGATGCAATCAATATCGGTATGTGCCTCAATAAACTCGAGCGGTATCACGCGGCAATTCCGAGTTTTCTCGATGCGCGCAAGCATTTCCAAAAAGCAAAGTCACCCTTAAACGTCAGCCACGTCGATAATCACCTCGCCATCGCATACATCAAAATAGAGAATGGCCCCGAAGCGAAGTTCTACGCCAAACACGTTTACAACTACGCGAAGATTGCTGAAGACATCAGTTTGCAGGGTTATGCACTCCTCTCCTTAGGTAAGGCGCTTGCACTCTCTGGTGAGTACGACGATGCCGAAACCCGACTTGTCGAAGCGCTGGAGATCTACACCGCTGAAGAGAATAAGGATTGGGAGGACATCATCGAGGCCAATCGTGCGCTCGCCGGTGTGCTCACGCAGCTAGGTCGCGATGACGAGGCGCAAGAGCGTTTGGAGCAGTTAGCTACCATCGAAGAGACCATGCTTAATGAAGGCTAAAGTCAAGAATGGTTTCGCACCGAAAGTTTGTGTCCGGTGCAATAAAGAATTTGAATGGCGAAAGAAGTGGTCTCGAGATTGGGAAAATGTAAAGTATTGCTCCGAGCGGTGCAAGGCAGGAAAATAGATCGCACCACAAGCGCCATTCACGTAGAAGCGAACAGGAGCATCTATGAAGATACTTGAAGGTCAGGTTGCCATCGTCACTGGCGGAGCTCAAGGAATTGGTTATGCCATCGCAGAAGAACTTGCACTCGCTGGTGCCTCCGTCGCGATTTTCGATCTCTCACTCAATCCAGCACAATCAGCTGCCTCTGCGCTTGTCGCGCATGGCATTGCCGCTCGAGGTTATGCCGTTGATGTTTCTAATTCGAAACTTGTCGACGAAACCTTTGCTCAAGTAGTGGCCGATTTTGGCCACTTAGATATCGTCGTTAATAATGCAGGAGTATCTTTTGTCGGGCCACATATCAAAGATGTCACCGATGAGGTCTGGAATACTAGTGTCGGCGTGATGCAAAGCGGAGTCTTCTATTGCATGCGCGCAGCGAGCAGATATTTTTTGCCGCAACGCTCCGGTTCTGTTGTGAACATATCCTCTATTCGCGGGTTGACATCTAGTCCTGGTCGCATCGCGTACTCGGCGACGAAAGCGGCCGTGATCATGATGACGCGCGTTGCTGCAGGCGAGTGGGCGCCGTATGGGGTGCGCGCGAATGCTATTGCACCAGGAGTTCAGCGCACGCCAATGTGGGATAAGGATGTAAAACTCGGCGTGATCGATGAGGAGTACATCGTGAGCGTCACTCCCGCGGGGCGATTGGGCGACCCAAGCGAAGTGGGCAAGTTGGCGGTCTACCTCTGCTCTGATGCAGCCGCTTATATAAATGGTACGTGTATCACGATCGATGGTGGCCTCACCACCGTTCCCATCGAAGGTTCCATCACCCGCCCTGATTCTGGACCTGGTTCGATTTCCTGATGGCAAGAATAGGATCTGTGCATCACACAGGATTGACGGTTCGCAATCTTGAGCGCTCAATCGCCTTCTACAGAGAAATTCTTGACTGTACTGTCATTCTCGAACAAGAAAAAACTGGCGGCTACCTCGCCGAAATCGTCGGATATCCCGATGCGAGCGTGAAAATGGCAATGCTCCACGATCCGGCTGGACATCACATCATCGAACTCTTTCAATACCTCTCACCTGAAATGCTTATCGCTGAATTAGAACCTCGCAAAATCGGCAACGCTCATCTCTGCTTTCTCGTCGAAGATCTTGATTCCTTTTACGCGCGAATTCAAGATAAAGGAGTTGCGTTTATCTCAGGCCCGGTCCGCGTTGATACTGGGGCTAATGCTGGTGGGGCTGCGCTCTACATGAAAGATCCTGACGGAATTACCATCGAACTCTTCCAACCAGCCTTTCCATGAAGAAAATCTCGGCGTACGCCGCAGCAGCTCACTTTGGTCCCACGATGCTCGTCACCACCATCGCTTTCGTACTCGCTCTCTTCCTTGGCCCATACACCACAGCGCTAGGAATTGCCCTCACCGTCTTCCTTGGCCAGCTCATTATCGGCTGGAGCAATGACATCTATGACTACCAAGATGACCGCAAACATCAGCGCACAAACAAACCACTTGTCGTTGGCACTGTCACGGTCAGAGAACTCACGCGTGCCACGTACATATTCATCCCGATTGCCATCATCGCCAACCTCATCGGCCCACTTGGCCTCACCGGTGGCAGCGTCTATCTCCTCGGTGTTGGTTGCGGGATTGCCTATAACTTCTACTTCAAATTCTCGCTCCTCTCACCCTTGCCCTATGCAATTGCATGTGCAGCACTTCCCGCATCGGTCTTTTATGGGCTCGAGCGCACACCTCCGCTCTGGATTCTTGCCACAGGTTCCGTGTTAGGTGTGGCATTTCATTTCTTGAACGTGTTGAAGGATTTATCGCAAGATCGAGAGAGCGCAATCGGGGGATTGCCCCAAAGGATGGGAAAACGAAACTCTGTCGGAATTGTGGTGTTTTTGCTTTCTGTCGTGCTCGTAATTCTACTTACCTCTAATATTTCCGTATGAAACGCTGGGTTGCTCTTTTTAGTTTGATTTTCGCCAGTTTAAGTTTCCCTACACAAGCAAATGAGGCCTATAGCGCCACCTCGACTTCAGTTTCTTTCGGAGCCTCTTTCCCAATGACAGGTGCAGCAAGTCCCGGGATAGGCTCTTATTACGCTGGAATTGAGGCTTACTTCTCGTACGTAAATGAGAATGGCGGAATCTACAACAGGAAAATTAATCTTGTAAAAAAAGATGATATGAACACTACTGTGAGAGCCATCGCCAACAACAACTCTCTAATACTTAATGAAAACGTGTTCGCTTTGATTTCCACCTCACCATCTTGTGCTAACCAGTTAAAGGTATCGGAAACATTGAATCTCAGTTCACGAGGCGTGCCAAACTTATTTGTAGATTGTTATATTGAAAAGACCACGGAGACCTCGGATCTAGACTCTGTCGAGAATTTATCAACAACTTACTACGGACAATTAAGCCTAGAAAATCAAATGCTTTTGCTCAAATCGCATATTGACAAATATTATCCAAATAGAAAAATAGCGATAGTGCATCAAGATGATGATCACAGCCTTGGAATTGCAAAGATTAAATCCAGTTCACCAGCTATCTGCTTAAAATCTTTTTTAGCTGGCCTAGAACGTTTTATAGGAGCAGTTGAGGGTTTTTGTCGTGATGGTTCTAAATTGCAGAATGGTGATGTAATCCTTTATTCAGGCGGACCCGCGGGCCTTGCTTACCTTGTGGCATCAAGTGAAAAATGGTCCATAAAAACAATATTTTATGCCAATGATGATGCCTTAAATCAATCATTCTTGTCTGCTACCGGACTTCCGTTAGGGAAGTCAGCAGAGATTTTCTCCATTAGTAGCAATCGTTTAATTTCAGAGAAGAATGACCCGACTGTCGAAAAGTTAATCTCAATCGGTGAAAAGTATGCCGGCACAGTAAAAATTGATCAACGGTTTATAGAAGGCATGAACGCCGGATACATCATCGGGAGCGTGTTGGCAGCCGTGGGCCCAGACTTAACGAGAGAGCGTTTCATGAAAGTTCTTGATTTATACGGCGCAGACTCTGACGTTTTGGGTGTAAGCGATAGGTCTAAAGATCCCGCGACACGTTTCATGCCGCTGGGAGGAGTGCTAGTTCGAACTATGGGGTCAACGAGTGAGGCAATCTCAGATGTGATGACTTTGACAAGCAACTCTTTGACCTTGAAGCCGAGAAAACTATCGAGCCTTACTCTAGATGCTCTTCCGGTACAGGTTCAGAGACTTCCAAATACAACTCCGACTGTCAGTCCATCTCCTACCCCAATGCCAACTGTTGATAAGACACCAGAACCAAAGAAATCGGCGTCACCGCCCCCGTCGGCCTCCCCTATTCTCGATATCGAGGGGGATGAGGAAGTTCCGTTTGGAAAAATTGGGGTGAAGAAAGATAAGAATAGATACACAATTTCAATCTCCAGCAACTTACCTGAAGAGAACCTTCAAGTACGGGCGACAAAAAAAGGTCAGAAGTCAATAAATTTCTCAGTAGTTACGGACGAAGATGGTCAGGCGAAATTCACAACTTCTCGTAATCTTGCCGGTTTTCGATTAGCACTTTCGCTAGATGGAGAAATACTGACTTCCATTCGAGTGAATTGAACAGACGGCAGACATAGACTCACGCCATGGAAGGTTCCCTCGCGCTCGTTGGTTCCGGTGAGTACCTACCTGCAATGACAAGCTTCGAGAAATCATTACTCGATGATGGAATCAAAAATGGCAAAGCGCCCAATTACATTCAGATCCCTACCGCTGCTGGTCGCGAGAGCGATGACCGGTTGGCATATTGGAGGGAACTTGGCCAGCGCCAAGCCGATGCGCTCGGAGTCAAAGCGACCTTCCTCCCTATATACACCCGCAATGATGCGTTCAAGCAAGAGCACGTCGATGCAATCGCCAAGAGCGCACTGATGTATATGTCTGGGGGAGATCCGCACTACCTCGCCGAAGTGTTAATCGATACGCCGGTCTGGTCTGCCATGCTCGCAAACTGGCAGAGCGGTGCATCACTTGCCGGGTGTAGCGCAGGCGCGATGGTCCTGAGCGCACAAATCCCCAACTTCCGATTCCTCAATAGAGCGCCATCCATCGGATTAAATCTCCTTCCAGAAATCCGTGTCATCCCGCACTTCAACAAGTTCTTCAAATGGATTCCAGAGAGCGCAGCCAAGTTGCTACTCCATGTTCCCAACGATGCGATCTTGATTGGCGTCGATGAATTAACGGCAATCGTGAAGCGCTCGGGTAAGACACATTGGGTCGTCGTGGGCGAGGCGAAAGTGCATGTCCTCAAAGGGCTTCCCGATCAACAACTCCATCACGGGCAAGAGATTCACCTGACACGGAAGTAACCGGCACGCTTTTTCCGCCGCCACGGCTGCCCCAGTCTTTGTCATGAAGCGACAAAAACGGCATTTTCCGCGTATCGTAGGGGTAACCAGGACATCTGGATTCACTATCGAGGAGACATTATGGATGAGAAGGATTTATTAAACCTCTGGAATAAGAAGCGCTCACAGATCATCATGGCGCAAATTGCACCCACGCTTGCACTGATTGCCATCGTTGTTCTTTCGGCGCAAGGGACTTTTGGTTCAGCATCGGATGCCGCAAAGTATCTTGCTGTCGCGTTGGCAGCAACCACTGGATTCCTCTCCTTGATTTCCCAATATGCCGCCGTCCGTGAAGGACACGCCTTGTTGCGGGATCTCGCTAAGGTATCGAAGCCCTCAGAGATGGCACAGAAGATTGCTTCATCGCAACAGCTATTATCACTCTCCGCAGTGGCGATGATTGGGTTTGGCATAGGCATCTTCGCATTAGTTATCTGGAGCGTTCTCGGGTAGTTATGGAAGTTGGCTTCGTACTATTTGCCCTCTTCGTATTACTAGTTTCCTATGCAATCTTTCGGTATGAGCAGCCAAATAAACCTCGCGGCAAGATAACTGGGCGTGGGGGCGACTTTCAAGATGAGTGAAGTAATTCAGCACCAAGAAGAGGATCACCCGCATGGATAACAAATTAACCCGACTTGCTAGGGCATATTGGACCGCCGAGGAGAGCCGGGATATCAATGCGATCCTCTCCTTCTTCTCCAAAGATGCGCGCTGGACTGGCCCAGATGGAGTGGTCCTCGTCGGACACGATCAAATCCGCACCTTCTACGAGAACAGCGCCGCCGCCTACCCCGGACTCTCCGTCGATGTGATGCGTTCTTACGGCGATAAGCATGAGGGCACAGTCGAGTGGAGCGCGAAGTTAACTGCACCAGATGGGCGCGTGCTCAATCTCAGCGGTGTAAATATTATGAAGCGGAAGAAAGATAAGTTCACTGAACTCACTGCATATTTTAATTTAGGTGCTTTCTAAACCAAGGGAGACAGTCGAGATGAGCAGCAAGCGAACTGCGATAGTCACCGGAGGCGCCTCAGGTATTGGCGCCGCATGCGTTCGACGATTCCTCAAAGATGGAATATCCGTTATCGCTGTCGACCTCAATGAAGAGCTACTCAAGAAATTCGCGAGCGATCTCAACAACCCCAATCTCCAAGTCGTCGCCGGAGATATCTGCGACGAGAAGGTCCGCGTCAAAGCCATCGATCTCGCCATCAGCAAAACCGGCTCGCTCGATATTCTGGTCAACAACGCTGCTGTCTTCCTACTCTCCGGAGTTGATGCAAGTCGCGAGCAATGGCAGAAAACCTTCGAGGTAAATCTCCTTGCCGGTGCAAATCTCGTTGTCGAATCTCTCCCGCAACTACGGAAAAGCGCTCACCCAGCGGTAGTCAATATCGCAAGTATCTCGGCACATCGGGCGCAAACCGGTCGGTGGACATATAACGCGATGAAGGGTGCCCTTCTCGAGTTAACGAAATGCCAAGCCCTAGATCTCTCCAATGACCGCGTTCGCGTCAACTCGGTGAGTCCAGGGTGGATCTGGACGGAAACTCTC
>VGAL01000042.1 GCA_016870715.1 Actinomycetota bacterium
CACCAAAACATGTCGAGCCCATAAAACTTAGCTAACGAGAGGGTTACCCATGAAAATCGATTCCGTTGATCTCTTCTACCTTCGTATGCCTGAAGTTCTCGATATCGGCGATGGCAGTCAAGACTCACTTCTCTGCCGCGTTACCTCTAATGGTCATGTGGGCTGGGGCGAAGCGGTCTGTTCACCGATGGTGGGTATCACCAGTTGGATCACCCCAATGTCACATAGTGGATGCCACCCTGTGATTGATTCAGTTCTTGGGCAGCGCCTTGATTCACCAGAAGATATTCGCCAGGTCTATCGCAACGTTCGACAGAACTCTTTCTACGGATTACTTCAGAGCGATCTTTTGATTTCCGGAAT
Organism: Actinomycetota bacterium; assembly: GCA_016870715.1. GTDB lineage: Bacteria > Actinomycetota > Actinomycetes > Nanopelagicales > Nanopelagicaceae > IMCC26077. Next base: position 364 of record VGAL01000042.1, read on the forward strand.
CGAAATTGCCCTTTGGGATTGCCTTGGTCGTGCCAAAGAAGAGCCCATTTGGAAATTACTTGGATATAAGAAGACCGAGCGAAAACTTCCCTACGCATCTGTGCTCTTTGGTGACACTGCTGCTGAAACCAAGCAGAAGGCAGTGGAGATGCGCAATAAAGGTTTTAAGGCAATCAAATTCGGTTGGGGGCCATTTGGTCTCACAACGGTAGAAGATGATGCTGCACATATTTATGCAGCGCGTGAAGGCATTGGTTCTGATGGATATTTGATGATTGATGCTGGAACGGTCTTCAAAGATGATGTTGAAGCAGCAGCAAAGCGTTTGCCTGTGCTCGCCGAAGCGAATGTTTATTGGTATGAAGAACCATTCGATGGTTACGCGCTCGCCGAGTATGGTGAATTAGCCAAGCGCTCAAGCAAGGTAAAGCTTGCTGGCGGTGAGGGTGCGCACAATGCATTCCAGGCAGAGCAATTAATTGATTACGGTGGAGTGGGGTTCATCCAAATCGACACAGGTTATGTCGGCGGAATTGGTAATGCCTATCGAGTTGCACAGTACGCAACATCAAAAGGCGTGAAGTACGTCAACCACACCTTTACTTCGCAATCTGCGCTCTCCTCCTCGCTACAACCCTTTGCAGGTTTGAAGGAATCGAACATCACTGAATATCCGATGGAACCAAAGTTGCTCTGCCAAGAGTTGACCTTGGATCGGATTGACGTGGATGCCGACGGTATGGTCGAGGCTCCTAATGCGCCAGGTATGGGAGTGACCATCAACACGGCTGCAGTAAAGAGGTACCAGGTCGAGGCCGAAATCAAGGTCAACGGCAAGGTCCTTTACTCCACCCCTACCGTCTAGGTTAATTGTCCCATCCAGGCAGGGGGTTTTTCCTACCCGAATCTTGGTCTGCGTCACGCAGGGTCTTATGATTTCTCTATGTTTGGTGCTCGAGCAATCTTCCTGCTCACTCTCAGCTCGTTCCTTCTCCTCCCGACATCACTTGCTCGCGCAACCGACCCCACTTACCCCAGCTATCCCTCTTCCTCCTACTCCTACCCTTCCTCTCCAACTCCAACTTACCCGGTGGTCGATACCAGCTCGGTTCAGATTGCTGCGCTGAGTGAAGAAGCACGCCAATTGCGAGCCGAGATTGCAAAATTGAACGCCGAAATGAATCGTAAGCGCGAGGAGCACAAATCAACCTTGGATAGAGCGAGCGAGGCAATAAAGATTACTGACGGTCATTTGCAAGAGACCAAATCAGCCCTAGCGCAGACCAAATCAGACCTAGCGCGAGCTCTTGCGCAAGTAAAGATCTATGAACAGCAAGTCCAAGAACAGAACTCCCGCTTAGCTGATGCAAATAAGAAGATCACAGAACTGGCAGTACAAGCAGATGCTGCCACAGTTGCAAAACAGCAATTAATTGAAGCAGAGGCGAAGATTGCATCGATTGCCACTGTTGCAAAGACTGCTGCAGAGGGAGAAGAGGTGGTTGATGCAAAGGGAAATAAGGTTGCAACAATTGTCGCAAAAGATGAAAACGGTGTGGATCTAACCGATGAGAATGGCAAAGCCCTAGTACTTCAACCTGTCCTTGGTAACTCTGGAAAAGCTGTTGTTGATGATAAAGGTGAAGTAGTGCGCGCTCAGGTGGCAAGAAGTGAGGGCGGGCAGATCATTTACGTTGATCGGGTCGTACCTGGAAGTCCGGGAAAGAAGAAGGCGCCAGTTGTATTGCTCAATGTGCTTGGCAATGACGACAAAGTTCTGACAGGGCCCGATGGAAAGCCATTGACTACCGCTCCAGTTTTGAGAGAAGGAAATTCAGTATTTGTCGATAAGAATGGGCTACCCATTATGGTCCGCCCAGTATTGAACAGTTCGGGTGAACCTGTAGTCGATGGCGACAAAGTCGTGATGACGAAGTTGATTACTTTTGGCAAGAACGAGCCGGTATATGACAGTTCGGGAAGTCCAGTTCTCGCACTCCCACTCCTTGATAGCAATGGTCGAGTCGTCAAGGCTGGCAATGGCGAAATCGTTTACGTGCCGCCAGTTCTTAATGCAAAAGGTGTGGTACTTCGTAACGCTGCAGGGGAGCCAATACTTGCTGAGCCACTTGCCGATGCGGTCGGCAGCGTCGCGCTTGCAGCTGATGGGAAACCTTTAGTCGGGCAACCCTACTTAGCAAATAATGGACAGAAAGTTCTCTCCGGTAATGCACCTGTCTATGTTGGTGCAGTTGGTGTGCAAGCTTCCACCGTCGACGGGAAGCAAATAAAGAGTTCTGATGGAGTTGTGCTCCAGTTTGGATATAACGGTTTACTCACTACTCCGGAAGGTAAGAACATCTCAGGTTCTGATGGACGACCGATTTTGTTGAGTTCACGAGGAATGCTCATCGCACCAAATGGTGATTTTCTATTTGATCGCGCTGGAAAGCCATGTCGTCTTAATGAAAATGGACAAGTTATCGACTCGGCGAACAAACCCGTTCTCAATTTATCTGGTAAGCCAATCGTGATTAGTTCGAAAGCTACGCAGTTATCGATTCGTGTGAATAAGCAAAATATCGTTGGTCCTGATGGCAAAGCGATTCGTATAGCCCTGAATGGACAGGTCTTTGATGTAAATGCCAATCCAGTCCTAACGTCAGCCGGATCACCTATCTATGTAGATGGAAAGAAGAAGGCTCTGGTAGATGCTGCTGGCAAACCGGTGAAGGTTGGCGATGGAAATAAGAGCAACCAAATAGTCGGAAAGATTGGAAAGAGCACCTTCGCTACCGCATAAATGGCTCTCACATTCCGTGAGGCGTTGCGGGTTCATGGCACGAAAGAAAATCGATTAGACTTCCACCTGCAACATGCCGACCTGGCGCAATTGGTAGCGCACCCGACTTGTAATCGGGTGGTTAGGGGTTCAAGTCCCCTGGTCGGCCCCAAGAAAGTCGTTGATTTCATCCTCAAATACGTTAAGAATTGGCGTGGAGCTCCACGCCAAGTGGAACCTGACTGTCGGTTCTCGCCGACTTTCCAATTAGGAGGGTTTCGAAGAATGAAATCGAAGAAGGTTTTAGCAATTGGCGCCATGGCGCTTGCGCTACTTCTCAGCGCCTGTTCATCATCAAGTGATGAAACAAGTGCAGAGGGTGATAAGGCAGCCTTTCCAACAGAGGATCTAACGCTCAACATTTCATGGTGGGGTGAGCAAGAAGCTCCAGGAGCCCAGAAGTGGCTCGAGGAGACCATTGCGCTCTACACCAAAGAACATCCAAATGTCACAATCAAACATGTGCTACAAACAACTGATGGATTGATTCCCTCTTTTGAGGCGGCAGCAGCTGCACAATCTGGTCCAGACATTCAATACTTCTGGGGTGGTATCTACACACAACAACCGGGTTGGGATGGCCACATCGCGCCAATCTCTGATTATTTGAGTGAAGAGGAACTTTCTCATTACATCAATGCCAAAGTTGAGGCAGGCTTCCAAGGAAAAGTCTGGACAGCGCCGTGGTATATCAATCCTTCCTTCCCACTCCTAGTACGCAAGGACATCCTCGCTGACAACGGACTATCAGTTCCGACCAATTGGGATGAATTGATGAAGGTTTGCGATGTGCTATCTGCCAAGAAGATCACCACTATTGCAGGCGGAGTTAAAGATGGTTGGTTTGGTGGTTGGATTTATTCAATCCTCGGAGGTCAATCAGTTCAATCTCAAGCCGATGTTATTAACGCTGTAGTTGGAACAACTAAGTTCACCGACCCAGAGCATGCAACCTGGTGGACCAAACTCGAAGAGTCACGAGATCGTAAGTGTTGGAATGATGACATCAATTCTCTTGAGCTCTACCAAGCACAGCAGAAGTTTGTTGATGGAACAGCAGCGATGACAATCACTGCAGGTCCTGATGCACCAAACTTCGCAAAGAAAGCTGGCGGAGATGAGAAAGTGACTATCATGGCGATGCCTGCATGGTCAGATGGTCCTCTTGCAGGAAAAATGGGAACAACTTCACAGACCCTTGGCATCACCAAGTGGTCGAAGTACCCACAAGTTGCTGCAGATTTCATCAAGTTCTCACACACAACGGATCGACTAAACGCGTGGTACGCGGCAACTGGATCTATGCCAGCCGATGATCGCTTTGACATCTCACAAGTTCAGAGCGCTTCAACAAAGGCGCTATTTGAGTCCGCGCTCAATGGCGCTCCATATCTAGAGAACTTCATCCCTGCGCAACTTGATGCTGATGCAGTCTTCAAGAACGTGCAATTAGTACTAAAGGGAGAAGTTACTGCGGCAGAGGCTGCTGCAGATAAGCAGGCAATTATGGAGCGACTACGCAAGTCAGATCGCAAACTCGTAGATAATTTCACCGCCTGGGCTAAGTGAAATTAGCAAGTAGAAAAACCGCGACCGCTGACGTCACCAGACGTCAGCGGTCTGCTCATTCCTCAAAAGAAGCCCTTTATTGGATAGGGCCAGCAGCGCTAGTTATCCTGCTGATTTTTGGTTACTCCGTAGTCTCGGTGTTGATCTCTTCATTCCGTTACGACGGTGATTGGGTTGGTCTTGAAAATTTCGAGATAGTTATTACAGACCCAATATTCCTCACCGCACTCAAACACAATGGGCTCTTGTTATTGGCGGTACCTGTTCTCATAATCCTAGCTTTCATTCTGGCTGTTACCCTCTTTGAGACTCGACGCGGAATGCGCTTCTATCGCTCTGCGATTTTTTTACCTTATATTTTGCCGATTCCAGTAGTTGCTGTTGTCTTTGGTCAGATCTACCAACTCAATGGCGCCTTAAATATCTTTTTACGATCGATTGGTCTTGAGCCACTAGCCCAAGATTGGCTGGGAGATCCAAGTATTGCTCTTGGCACGATGTCATCAGTCATCATTTGGAAAGAGGTGGGTTTTGGCGTCATATTAATGCTGGCTCACATTATCTCTTTACCTAATGAGACCTATGAGGCTGCTCGGATTGATGGAGCTGGATTCTGGCGGACCCATCTTTCTATCACTCGTCCTGCAATCCTCAATACGATTGTGTTTTATGGAGTAATTGAGGCAATCACAATGGTCTCGTGGGTTTTCAATTATGTGTATGTCATGTCCAATGGCCTTGGCGGTCCCGGTAATGCCACCATGGTTAGTGAGCTTTACATTTACCGAGCCGCATTCCAGAACAAGGCACCAGAGTTAGCAGCTGTAGCAGCGGTCTTCTTATTTGTGGCAACGCTAATTCTGATGGTTGCATTCTTTAGAATTCAGCGCCGCTCGATTGCAGGGACTTTCAACAAATGACAAAGTCCCGGGGTGTGAAGCGATCCAAAGTCGAGGCGTTTTTTCGATATTCCCTTCTGAGTTTTGTGGCATTTACTGCACTCGTTCCCGCTTACATAATGTTCACTGGTTCCTTTAAAAGCCAAGGCGAGTTTCTTAATTCACCTTTTGGAATTCCAGATTCTCCAAGCTTCGCTGGATATCAATCGGCTTGGACGGATAACTTCCCCAATTGGCTTACCAATTCCTTCCTCATCGTCACTGGTGCGGTGGTGATGACTGAGATCTTGGCAGCGTTAGCAGCATGGGGATTTGCACGTTTTCCATTTAATGGTCGCGAGACTCTTCTTGGAGCGATGGTTTCATTAATGGTGGTACCTCCCGTGGTACTTCTCATTCCCCTCTTTCAATTTGGAGTGCAGCTAACCTTAATCTCCACGCTCCGCCTAGTGATTCTGATTTACGTCGGGTTAATGCTTCCATTTTCTATTTACATGCTCACTAACTTCTTCAAGTCGATTCCGGAGTCGATTCTCGAATCCGCTAGCATCGATGGGGCATCCTCTTTTCGAACATTTCGTTCAATAGTCCTTCCACTCTCTGGAGCTCCGCTGGCAACTCTTGCGGTAGTAAATCTCCTCTGGGCCTGGAACGAACTGCTCTTGGCTCTGGTGTTTCTGCAGAGTAATGAGAAGAAGACTCTTATGGTGGGAATTACCGGATTCCAAAGTAGGTATAGCCTTGATATCCCAACAGTGATGGCAGGGATGTCCATTGCGACACTTCCACTTGTCATCGCCTACCTGTTTGGGCAACGATTCTTCATCGCAGGTTTGACGGCAGGCTCAACTAAGGGGGAGTAATGGCAGGGTTATTAGCGGGAAAGAAAGCGCTAGTCACTGGTAGCGCAAGTGGAATTGGCGCAGCAATCGTCGCTGAGTTTGTAGCACAGGGCGCAACTGTATTTGGCGTAGATAAGAATGCAAGTGCACATCAGCCATCGGCTGAATACGACCTCTCAAATGTCAATGGATTACCTGAATTGGTAGCGCAAGCTGAGAAAGCGATTGGTGAAATCGACATCCTCGTCAATTGTGCTGGCATGGCAATCGGAGAATTAATTCCTGATCTCACCTGGGAGGCTTACGACAAGACGCTTAGAGTGAATCTGCATTCACCAGTCTTCCTCATGAAATATCTCGGCGTGAAGATGGTGGCACGCGGATACGGTCGCATCGTCAACATCACGAGCGTCCACGGTCAGTTCAGTGAAGAGAAGGCGATGTCCTACGATGTTTCAAAGGGTGGACTTAATTCAGCAACCCGTACTGCTGCGCTTGAGTTTGCACCGCATAATGTTCTTGTCAACGCAGTCGCACCAGGATTCACCGATACTCCAATGTCATCGAATCAAGGGAAAAGCGAATTAGAGTCTGAATGGTTTCAGACTGTGTATGTGAAGTACTCAAAGATTCCACAATTGCGAGCTGCGCAACCTTGGGAACAGGCGAAACACGTTGCATGGTTAGCAAGTTCTGAGAACACTTATTGCACTGGACAAGTTCTGCTCGTTGATGGTGGAATGTCCGCGCGCTTCTGATCTACTAAATACTCACGAGACAGGAATGTAATGAAATCACTTGCCGCATTACTTCGAACCGCAGGGCAGCCCACGCCATACCGCCAGACTCGCCCCTTGGAATTAGTAGAGATTGACCTCGAGAAACCAGGCGAGGGCGAAGTGCTCGTCAAGGTAACCGCAGCGGGAATTTGTCACTCTGATCTCTCAGTAGTTAACGGATCTCGCCCACGTCCAACCCCTTTGATTGGCGGACATGAAGGCGCTGGCATTGTGGAAGAGGTGGACTCAGGGGTAAAAGATCTAAAACCAGGCGATGCAGTAGCAATCGTTTTCTTGCCTAGTTGCGGTGAGTGCGAGCAATGTCGTGAAGGTGTGCCTGCTTACTGCTCAGTTGGATCAGCAGCAAATGTCAAAGGTGAACTCATTCGGGGTGGTTCACGGATTAGTTATAAGGGCGAGCGAATTCATCATTACAACGGCGTCTCCTGTTACAGCCAATATATGGTCCTTGACCGACGTTCCTTAGTTCCCGTGCCGTCGGATTTACCTATTGAGATTGCCGCAATCTTTGGATGCGCATTCCTTACCGGTGTTGGCGCAGTACGTAACGGGGCAAAAGTTCCTGCTGGCGCTTCCGTGGGTGTGTGGGGTCTCGGTGGCGTGGGAATGGCTGCACTTCTAGGCGCAGTTGTTGCTAAAGCTTCACCCATCATCGCTATTGATCCGGTCCCGATGAAACGTGCGCTTGCACTCGAATTAGGCGCTGATATCGCCATTGATCCAAGCGAAGATATTCGCGAACATATAAAGGGTGGGGTGGAGTTTGCAATTGAGGCTGTTGGTAAGGCGAGTGCGTTAAAGCATGCATATGAAAGCACTGCTCGTGCAGGTACCACGGTGACTGTGGGATTACCTGCGCCAGCTGACCAACTCTCCTTCTCTGCAGTCTCGCTCGTGACCGATGTAAAAACCTTGAAAGGTTCATATCTTGGTTCGGGAGATCCAAGGAGAGACATTCCAGAATTCGTTCAACTCTGGCGCGATGGAAAATTACCTGCAGAGAAGTTGATTACTAAGGTCCGACCGCTCACCGAGGTAAACGAGTCAATGGATGAATTAGACGATGCACAAAATGTCGTTCGCCAAATCGTCCAACCACACTAACCTGCAACATCACCGATGATAATCCGCCAATTCGAGGAACGTGATCTTTCCAAGATCCATGCATTCTTTGATCAAATGGGGGAAGAGTCAACGAAGTACTTCAACACCAATGATGTAAATCGAAATTTTGCAGTGAAGTTTGTTACTGAAAAGAATAAATCCATCATCCGTTGGTTAGCTGAAGAGCATGATGTGATGGTGGGTTATGTATTTCTCTGGGATATCGACACGACTCTTCCCTGGCTTGGGATTGCAGTTCATGATGAATATAAGGGACAGGGGTTGGGCAAGAAGCTCATCCAGCACGCGCATGATTGGGCAGAGGCCAATGGCAAAGGTGGCGTGATACTGATAACCGCGAGAGATAATGGACGCGGACAGAGACTTTACGAGGGGATGGGATATCAGCATTACGGGGTCCATCCCTCAGGTGAACTCCTCTATATCAAGCGCTTCATAGCCTTCGATGACCCTGAGAGCGAGGGGCGACTACCTGTAATTCCGGGCTTCTAATTCGCATACTTATCCCACCCAGAATCTGGCTCTATTCTTCACTCATGTCGATTGACCTTCGCTCGGATACGGTGACTAAACCCTCGCAAGCGATGCGAGAGGCTATGGCAAAGTCAGAAGTTGGCGATGATGTCTATGGAGAAGACCCGACGATAAATTCCCTGGAGGAGCGAGTCGCTGCATTATTTGGAAAAGAGGGTGGACTTTTCACACCCACCGGTTCCATGGCAAATCAACTGGGGATTAGATTGCTAGTTAATCCCGGCGAAGAATTGTTGGCAGAGGAAGATGCGCATGTGGTCCGTGCAGAGTTAGGTGCCACTGCTGCACATGGTGGAATCACCACGCGCACCTGGTACGCCGAGCGGGGCAAACTCGACGCGAACGTGCCACTGCGAATGGCGCGAACTAATGCCGGGCCTTACCTAGTATCTACAAAAGCAATTGCAGTGGAAGATACCCATAACTTTGGTGGCGGCACAGTCCAGAACATCGCATCAATCAAGGAGTTACACGCGGGTGCGCAAGAATTGGGTTTATCGCTCCACCTTGATGGCGCTCGAATCTGGAACGCTCATGTGGCAACAGGTAACGCTCTTACTGAATATGGAAAATACTTTGACACGATGAGCGTCTGTCTTTCAAAAGGATTAGGTGCACCTGTTGGATCTCTCCTTTTGAGTACGAACGAAAATATCAAGCGAGCGCGGGTCTGGCGAAAAAGATTAGGTGGTGGCATGCGCCAGATTGGCGTACTAGGCGCAGCTTGTCATTACGCACTTGATCACAACATTTCACGTCTAAGCGAAGACCACCGCCACGCCAAAATCCTTGCTGAAGCGATACATGGCGCACGTGCGAGCGTCGTGGACCCAGCACATGTAAAGA
>VGAL01000043.1 GCA_016870715.1 Actinomycetota bacterium
ACACCCACACCCACACCCACACCCACACCCACACCCACACCCACACCCACACCCACGCAATCAACCTCAGCAGAACTTTTAGCAAAATCTCTTACATTAATTCAATCTAAAAGTTGGACTGAAGCAGAAAAAATTCTCAAAGATCTCAGGAAGAAGGATAAAAACAATCCCGAGGTCTGGAATCTCTCTGGATTCGCTGCCCGTAATATGGATGATATGAAAAATTCAACCACCTACTACCGAAGAGCACTTGCCCTAGACAGTAAACACCGAGGAGCGTTGGAGTATCAAGGTGAGCTATTCCTAAAATTAAAACAACTTCGCCAAGCAAAAAGCAATCTGGCTAAATTGAAGGCAATTTGTGGTACGTCGTGTGAAGAGTATCAAGAATTGAATGAAGCAATTAAATCTTACGAAAAAGCGAGTAAAAAGAAGCGTTGAAGTAAGACCAATACTAGGTTGGTAGATCTGCTTAGAAAACTAGCAACGGGGTCTGGTTTTGGGTTCTTGCCGGATAATCAGTTCTGCGATATCCACTCGCGAACTTTATCTCTTGGAAGAAAACTTTATTTGCCAGCAGGTTCCAGCTCTGGAGTTACTACTGGAGAGGTGGGGCTGATTGCAGGCTCAGGCTCTCTTTCGCGACGAACTACGCGATCTGGTTCTCCAATTTCAGCCATAACCACTTCCTTTGCTCTCTACTTATAAAAGGTGAGCCTACCAACCTACTGGCTTTGAGCAAGACGAATTCTTTAGGGCCGAGACAGAAGAGGCAAAGTTAGCTCAGTGGGTGTTAACTGCCGATATGAATCTGGCCAGAGTCAAACGCCGGCTGATAAAAGCTATCCGCCTCTATCCCATATTGGCCCTTGCTATCTTGGCCCTTGCCTATTTTCTCGGCGCATTTACTGAGCAAGAAGATCCGCTGGTTCCTCAGAGCGCATTAATCACCGGGCTGTATCTCTTTGTTGGTCTAGTGCCACTTCTCTTTATTATTGGTTTTATTATTTTGGGAGGAGCTACTGATAGAGAGTTTAAGAGGATGGGCTCAAAGAGAGAGAAGCTTCTTACCTCAGATCCTTTTCTGCTTCCAAAAGAGGAGATGTTTGGCTATAAATTAGCCCTCATTACCGATCGCCCTCCGACTTTTACCGGTCTTACCGGGGATTCGTATCGAGCAGATGATACAGCTAGTTGTGATTCAGATCCATCTCATATCCCTCCTGTGCTCGATTGTGAGTGTGGTTTTTATGCATATAAGGAATTTGATGATGCTAAATTTGAATTAACCCTGAACCCAGGATGTTTCTTAATTGATGTAGATCTATTTGGGATTGGTTTTATCTATAAGAGAGGGTTTCGAGCTGAGAGCCAGGTGGTAAAAAAACTTCACCTGCCTAAGAGATGTATGAGATGCCATATTTTTCCCGCTAAAGTCTTCGTCTCTAAGTATAAATTAGGTTATTCCTCAATGCCCTGGTGGCAATGGCAGATCTATTGTCAATTCTGTAGTCGAGGATTTAAAGCAGAGCACAGATTAGAGATTGCTGAGATGATTAAGGCTTTGGCGATTAAGTAATTTATGTTACGAGTTATTGACTATTTAGCTTAAATCTCTTGCCAGATTTGAGTATCTCAGGGTTAGCCCCGGAGAGAATATGTACTGATGCCGCTTTAAAGCCCTGTTTTCCCCGTACTTCAGCCACAATCAGCAGGTGAATGTGAAATTATGTAGGTAGCCACCCGAAAACCCCTCAACTTGGGGGTCACTTACTCTCGTTTACATTCCTTATTCAAGATTTCTAGAGGGGTAGTACATCCGGCACTGCGTTGCTAATAAGCAACGTGGGGTCCTGTCTTTGTCAGTCCTTGTTTTTCGTAACGGAATGACTCATACTGCTTCTTGATATACGGATAGAGCATCTGACTTCGGATCAGAGGGTTGGGGGTTCGAGTCCCTTCGGGCGCACCATCGTAAATGTGGAGATGATCGGAGCGGGAAGTTGGCTTCTAATAGTGGAGCACGTGAGGCGTATTTTCCGGCTATAGAAAAGAAGTACGGCGAGAAAATCTCTTACTGGATTACGCAACTAAAGAAGTTAGAAGATGCTAAGTATTCGGAGCAGATTGCTCACCTGCGAGAGAATTATGGTTTCTCCCAAGCGCATGCAAATGCTTTAGTGATGTATGTGCGAGGCTCAAAGAGTTCTAAGCGTTTTGAAAAGCCAAAAGATTTCTTTGATTCTTTCGATCCCATCGCAGCCAAGACGGCAAAGAAGATTTTCAAAGAGATCAAAAGCAAATATCCCCAACTTGAACTTGTCATTGCTTGGAATCAACCCATGTTACGCACTGAGAAAAATTACATTTTTGGGTTATCCGTCGCAAAGAACCATATTTTGCTCGCCCCATGGAGCGTCAAAGTATTGGAGGCTTTTCGACCACGCCTCAAGGAATATATCGTCAACAAGAAGACCTTTGCAGTTCCCCTTGATTGGAAAGTAGATAGCTCCTTGCTACAAGCCATGGTTAAAGCCACTCTTGCCGAGGTCGCCTAATCGTTCGTTGGCAATTTAAACTTCAAGGGTCTATAGTTAGGTAAGTGCGTTTTCTCACTAATCCTCAAAAAGACCAATCTTACGATCTCACCTATGACGATGTCTTCATGGTGCCAAGCCGTTCCGGCGTATCCAGTCGGATGGAAGTCGATCTCACACCCCAAGACGGAACGGGCACCACTCTTCCAATAGTTGTCGCGAATATGACTGCGATTTCTGGGCGGAGAATGTCCGAGACAATCGCGCGACGAGGTGGTCTTGCTGTTATTCCTCAAGATATTCCGCTATCGATAGTGAAAGATGTTATTGAGTATGTGAAGTCGCGCCATTTATTCTTTGATACTGCAATCACCTTAGATAAGAGTTCTACTACTGCAGAAGCGCTCTCGCTGATTCATAAACGAGCTCACGGCGCAGTAGTTGTAGTCGAAGATGGTAAGCCAGTAGGTATTGTTACTGAAGAAGATTGTGAAGGGGTAGATCGCTTCACTCAGCTCCATCAAGTAATGAGCAAAGATCTTGTGACGCTCATCGATGATGTGCAACCACGAGCAGCATTTGATTTCCTGACTGAGAATCGCCGCCGCCTTGCACCCGTGGTAGCAAGCGATGGTCGTCTAGTAGGAATTTTGACCCGCGTAGGCGCGCTTCGGGCAACGCTCTATGCCCCAGCTGTCGACGCCAATGGCAAGTTACGTATTGCAACTGCGGTTGGAATAAATAACGATGTTGCCGACCGTGCAGCTCAACTGATCGAGATGGGCTCAGATTGCTTAGTTGTTGATACCGCACATGGCCATCAAGAGAAGATGATTGAAGCGTTACGAGCGATTCGCGCAATCAACCCAAGCGTTCCCGTTGTGGCCGGTAATGTTGTTACTGCTGAAGGTGTGCGAGATTTGATTGAAGCAGGGGCAGATATCATCAAAGTTGGAGTAGGCCCAGGGGCGATGTGCACGACTCGTATGCAGACCGGGGTAGGGCGCCCACAATTTTCCGCTGTATTGGAGTGCGCTGCTGAGGCGAAAAAGTACGGCAAACATATCTGGGCCGATGGTGGCGTTCGCCATCCACGTGATGTCGCGCTTGCGCTCGCCGCAGGAGCATCGCAAGTGATGATTGGCTCCTGGTTCGCTGGAACGTATGAATCACCTGGCGATTTACAACGTGATAGTAATGGGCGACTCTTTAAAGAATCTTTTGGCATGGCATCAGCGCGTGCCGTACGTGCTCGTACCTCTCATGAAGATGCATTTGATCGGGCGCGCAAAGCGCTCTTCGAGGAGGGCATCTCCACCTCACGTATGTATCTGGATCCCGAGCGTCCGGGCGTTGAAGACCTGGTCGACAACATCATCTCTGGTCTGAGATCTTCGTGCACTTATGCAGGCGCAAAGAATCTTGAGGATTTTGCAGAGAAAGCGGTTGTCGGAATTCAATCTGCTGCTGGTTATGCAGAGGGGCGACCACTCCACTCCTCCTGGAAGTAATTACAGAGTAATTACCAAATGGACCAACCACCATCTACCAAGATGTCTGTCCCGGTAATCCACTTTCCAGCGTCAGAGGCAAGTAGCGCGCAAGCCCCCTTGATATCTTCTGCCAAACCAGTGCGGTGGAATGCATTCATAGTTCGGAACTTTTCGACCTGCTCTTTATTGGTAAGGTCATTTGGAATCTGGCCAGGACAGATGCAGTTCACACGAACTCCATGAGGTGAATACTCAGCAGCAAGGGCTTTGGTGAGTACTAAAACACCTGCCTTTGCCGCCATATATGGCGCCCCAGATCTTTTAAATTGTTCATTATAAATACGGGGATCACTTGCTAATCGAGAGGCAATCGAACCTAAAGTGATAATAGATCCACTCTGCTGCGGGATCATCACTCGACCAGCAGCTTGAGCGCATATAAAGGTAGAGGTGAGATTTTTTTCGAGCGTCCATCGAAACTCATCGACATTGCCATCCGGTGCATGTGCGGTAGTAGCGCTACCACCAGCATTAGCGACAAAAACATCTAGGCGACCCTCCTTGCTCATGACCTGATCTACAAGGGCGTCGACGCTCTTTTCATCTGTGACATCGCAGGTGAGTGCGTTGACTTTGAGATTTCTCGAGCGCAATTCCTCGGCAGTCTGCTCGCATAGCTCGGCGCGACGAGAGGCGATGTAGACCTGTGCACCTAACTCCGCCATAGATTCGGTGAAGGCAGTTCCGAGGTGAGTGCCGCCACCAGTAACGATTGCGACTTTCCCCGTCATATCAAAGAGATTAGTCATGCTCCGATTAGCCATATTTGTCCGACTCTCTCGTAGGTTCTTATCTCAATCAATCCTATTTCACAGGGAGTTCACAACGTAAGAGGCGAATATAAGAGTGTCCTTCCGGAGACAGTATTGAGGCGGTTTGCAGTTTTGGGAACACGTGCAGCTGCAGGGATCACTCCCCCGCCTCAATAAAAATTAGAGTAAATCTAATCTTCCGCTTTTGACATCGTAGAAGCCACCAGCAACTTGCAAGTCTTTGGGTAGTAGCGGGTAGGTTTTAATCCGAGTGATATCTAACTCAAGCGCTGCACGTTGATCAGTCACAGTGCGAATCTCCATGCTCCGGGTATCTACTCCGGATGCTTCGAATATCGCCCGGTGAATCTCTGGTTCAGTACCAGAGGCCATTCTGCAATCAGTATGAGGCATTACTAACACTCGATTGACGGCGAGTAAATGAGTCGCAAGAACAAGGGTGCGCAGGACATCTTCGGTCACTCGCGCTCCAGCATTGCGGAGAATCTTTGCATCGCCAGGTTTCATCCCCACAATGGCAAGGGGTGCAATTCGTGAATCCATACAAGTGACAATTGCCAAGCCCTGTGCAGCGCGTCCGCTCAGCCCCTCGGGGACGAAGTTCTTTACAAACTCTTGATTGGCTTTAAGAAGGTCAGCGAAATCAGCGGCCATGTAGGTAATCCTAGTCTGGAGCGCGCATCCGAGGGATTTATAGGGATTTCCATAGAAATCGCTGCTCGGGCTTCCGTTTTAGCCAGAGCCGTGGCGATAATTAGCCATGCGCAAAAACCTGGCTCGTATCTTCAGCTCAATAATCCTGCTGACCCCACTTCTCGTTTCGGTAACCACTCCTGCTCAAGCAGCGGTGGATCCTGACTCCTATGCGGTTATGCAGTTCCGAGATGATGTCGACCCCATCTCAGGGAATTACCTCTACAAGGTTTCCGGCGCCAAGCAGACTCCATGTGGTTCGGAGTATGAGAATTTATGGGATGACCCAGCGTGCGCACCAGCCACCAGCACCTTGCAGGTGTATAACTACTTACCACTCTGCGCAGATGAGAAAGTATTGAATTGCATCGAATCAGTAACCTGGATCAAGAGTGATGGCAGTGAAGTTAGGGGATCATTTAAGGAGTCACGAGGTTCTGTAGATCCTGACTTCACTTTTTCTCGCCAAGAGAAGTTCAATGTGGGTGCATCGATAACTCCGCAGATTTTCACATTTGCAGGTTTGTCACATAGTAAAGGGAGCTCATACGCAGTGACTGGCCATGTCACTCAAGATATCGTCAATGGAACGCCATCGGCGCCCAAGATTGTTGCCTCTATTGCACCTGTTTATTCAGAGAATGTTTCGCTAGACGATAAAGAGGCACGAACTGATTGCTTTAACGTGAATGCAAACGATGTTAAGTGTTGGAAGTTTGCAAGTAGCGATTCTGGAGTGACATTTAAATTAAATATGAAGCTACTGACAAAGCCTCAGGGATGGATCTCTGGGCGGGTTACTTCGCCTAAAGTCACCATAAGCGCTGCAGATGCTTCAAAGCGATTTGATGTCTCTATCTCTGGTGCCAATCTTTCGATTCCAATTCTCACCAAGCGCTACGACTACTCAGTTGCGGCAGAGCAATCCTCGTGGACGAAGATTGCAGGCGCTATTAAAGATTTAGGAGCCTATACCTGGGAGAAAATCAGCTCTGTTGGTGGAGAATTAATAGTTCCTTACGGACCAAATTTCTTTAATACCTTTAATCAATTGGTAGCAATAGATCGTCCTAGCGATGGGAAACCAGCCGGAGTTGGTAAAGAGTACGATGTGGCTGATCGCTTAGCGCAAGTGTGGCGAGTTGTTCTAGACCCTACAAATACCCCAAGTGGTGTAAGTGGTTGTGCTGCTACTGATTTTCAAGGTTTTGTTAGTTCTAACGCCATGACCTACGGAACTGCACTTCCGAAATACGATGGAGCAACGATGAGCTACGACGTTGCCTCACCGCATTACAACCCGGGTGGTAAGGATTACGATGCAGATGCATTTAAGGGTCGCTACGACCTACTCTTGACTGAGGCATATGCGAAATGTGTATGGAGTTTGAAGGATGGCGTGCCTAACGTCTCGGTCGAAGTACAGAAGACCGATGGAACACTTGATAACAGCGTGAAGGTAACTGGAGCCCTCAACTCAACGACAGGACTCTACGAGTTCAGTGCAATCGGATTTACCTTCAGTAGTCCAAAAATCAAGATCAAGCTCTCGGCACCACCTACTAAAGATGGCACTCCGACCGTTACTCAAGCAGCGCCTGCAACCAGCCAAGCAGCGCCTGCGGCAAAGCCAAAGGCTACAGTGAAGAGCATTAACTGTGTAAAAGGAAAGATAACCAAACGGGTAACGGGTGCTAATCCAAAGTGTCCAGCAGGGTTTAAGAAGAAGTAATCTTCATAAATTACGCTGCAAAGGTAACAGTTTGGAAAGCGAGCGTTGCTATCTTTCCTGAAACCTTGCCACTGCTATCTACGCGAATAACTTTATTCTTGTTATCCACTAGAGACTTTGTCCGTCCATCGAAGTAGATCGGGGCGCCAGTTGCTGTCACAATGGGGTTACCCTTTGAGTCAAAGAGTTGCGCATTTAATCCAAGAACAGCGGTCTTTCCCGTTGGATCTTTAACTGTAGTTTTTGCAGCGCCAACCTTGACTGCCTCAAAAGACTCCCATTTTCCGAGCGCCATCGGCTTGCCATCAGTGCCAAGGATAAGTCGACCAGAAGAATCGGTTACCTGACCTTTGTTATTGATCCGGCAGGCTTTTCCTTTTTTATCAACGAGTGGTAGGCCATTTGTCATCAAAGGAGTGGCGCTAACGCTGAGGATGGTTGGTCGACCATCGGGGCCAAGCACAGTATTTCCACCTTCATCTACCAAAGTGCCACCAAAGGCAAATTGGAGATCTTGTCCTTGCGCACTTCTAATCTGTTGCAATTTTGAGGAAGTAACAGGCATACCAACTGCGCCGGTGTAGACCGGTTGGCCAGCAACGGTAAGAACTTGATTATCAGCGTTGAGGATCGGCTGTCCCATGAAAGGCTTTTTGTTGGCGCCGAGGGCAGCATTGCCATCAGCATCGGCCATTGGGGAGGCAAGCACTGGCTGGTTAGTCTTCTGATTGATGATCGTTTCACCAAGAGCATTTGTTAATGGTGGCGCGTAAAGCACTTCACCATTCTTAGCTATGAGCGGCTTACCGTTCTCATCAAGAAGCGGGACTGCCATGATGGCATTTCCATCTGCATCAGTGAGCGCTTCTTGTCCGGCAATAGTGACTAGCTTTGTATATAGAACTTTGCCTTGATGCTCCACGGGCTTTCCATTTTGATCGAGAGTTGGCGTTGCCATAACTGGTTTACCATTGCGATCGGAGAATACAAAATTACCTCGTTTGACTACAGGTGCTGTAGTGAGCGCCTTTCCTGAAGAATCCTTCACTTCATCGCCGTTGGCGTCAGTGACGTTCAACAAAATTACTGGCGCAGTCGATGCCTTCTTCTTTGGTGCCGGCGCAGCTTTCTTTCCTCCAGTAGAAGGAGTTGCAGCTGGCGGTGGTGGCGCAGCAACGGAGAAATTTTGACCTGAAGCACTTCGAGCTAGTTGGCCGATCGCTTGTCCGCTTTGGTCAAGCGCAATTCCATTTTTAATCTGGACCGCATTGGGATCAAAAGCAGTGAAGTTCGCTGCCTTTGCCATCGTGGCATTTCCTTCAAAGGTATTAACCGCTTGTCCCAAGCAACTTGCAGGTGGTGGATTTGCCGCGCACTCAGCCCGATATGTTCCGGCATTTGCATTTGTGCCACCAGTGGTTGGGTAGATGCAATAGGTGCCACTTGGAGCGACTATCTGATTGGCAGGGCAGGTCACTGCAACACCGGCAGAACCTCCGCCGACGTTATCGCACTCAATCGCAGTGACACGAACTGATCCATCTTTACATTTGATTGTTGCTACCTGATTGACGACTCCTCCAGCAGCACCCGTGCTCTTGCAACCCTTGATACCTTCATCGTAGAAGAAGCCCACACCACAATTAATCCAATTATTGGTGGTATTTGCTGTTGCAGTTGCTGGCGTTTGGACTGCGATATTGCCACCGCAAGCAGTAGTAACCCTGTTTGCTGCAGCGGAACAATCAATTTGGCCGGTATTAGAGACAATAGGTGCGATACACGCACCATTCGCATCGCGGATCATTCCATTCATGCAACCACTTGCATTCATACTTCCGGTAGTTGCCGTACCAGTCGATGGAGGGCAATACGTTCCATTGGGTACCTGTGCACCATTACAGAAGAAAGTTCCGGTACCTGCACCTGCTCCACCACCGCACGCTACGGTTGCTTGATTGGCGGGAACGCTACAGTCGATATTTCCTCGGCTATCAGTTGTTCCCACGACAGGTGCAATGCATGCAGTGCCAGTTGCATTTGGAACAAAGGTACCTGTGCAATTCAATCCACCCGCGCTACCCGCATTGGGTGCTGTAGTGGTGGTGGTACCAGTGGTTGCGGGACATGCAGGAGGTCCCATTCCCGGCATACAAACAATTCCCGTTCCTGTACCTGCCGGTGGAGTGTATGCAGTGGTACCTGTACCTGCCGGTGGAGTGTATGCAGTGGTACCTGTACCTGCCGGTGGAGTGTATGCAGTGGTACCTGTACCTGCCGGTGGAGTGTATG
>VGAL01000044.1 GCA_016870715.1 Actinomycetota bacterium
TACAGTGCAGCAGATACAGCCATTGTTCATCTCAAATATTTCTTCATCCGCGGCCATAACGAGAGCGTCATCAATACCTACCTCGCCAAACTCGTTCTCAATAACTGCGATACGCATTCCGTGGTTTTCGTTCAGTATTCGGTTGAGCAGAGTTGTTTTTCCAGACCCCAGGAATCCGGTGAGTACCGTTACGGGAATTCGTGACTCGTTCATAGCGCTCCTTGCATTAAAAATGATAATCATTATCATAAGCCCCATGATTGATGAAGTCAACAAACTGTCCCAGTCGCTCCCGAGGCGGGTTTTGAGATACCAGCTTGATTTGGTGAACAAAGTTGCCTACACAGCCCACCTCCCAGAGGCATGCGAGTTGGTTGCATTTCAGAGAAGTCGGGACGAAGACATGTTGTTGAAGTTAAACAATGAAATTTTCTTCGGTCACCCCGATCAGGGCGCGTGGACTACGGGTAAGTTGCTAACTAAACTCAACGAAAGTCTTCGATCAGAGTCAGATATCCAAATTCTCTTACATACGGGAAATCCCATAGCGTATTTCTGGCTTAAGCATCACCAGTTGTTGGGCGCAGCGCCCTGCGAAATTTATGTTCTTGGAGTCTTAGAACAATTTAGAAGAAATGGAGTAGGGGCTTTTCTTGTTTCTTCAGCTCTCACGAATATGCAGGAACTTGGTTGTGAGAGGGCCTGGGTATACACAGATGAGACAAATCTAAAAGCTAGAAATCTTTATGAGAGCTTTGGTTTCCTTCTCGATTTTATCGAAGAGCTTTGAAGACGATCACAAGCTAGGCAAACTCCAAAAATCTCTAAGGAGTGGGTAACGGATTTGTACTTGTAACGCTTGGCGTAAGTTTGAGTGATTATTTCCACCTCTGGGAAGTCGAGCTCGGTTGCAGCGCCACAAACGCGGCAAATTATGTGATGGTGATGTGTTTCTGCTTGCCCACAATGTCTATATAACCGCTCTCCGCTGGGACTTACAATTGCATCCGCTCGCCCTTGCTCCACCAAGCTTTCAAGCTGTCTATAGACTGTGGCAAGTCCAATAGATATTTCTTGCCTTGTGAGTAATTTATGTATCTCCTGCGAACTCAAAAAAGACTTGCTTTCAACAAGAAGAGCCAAGATTTTTTCGCGTCTCGTCGAACTTCTACGTTCTTTAGGCCGCTTCGCAATTCTTTCCATAACGGCAATTGTAGGTTATGAGTGGCTCCCCTCATCGCTGTCTTGAGTACGGTTGGGACGGCGCTTACATGGCTGAATCTGAGGAGAAGTACAAGGAGAGACCATTTATTGATTCCTGGACAAGGCCGTTCTTTTCAGCGTAAAAGTGTGTTCTTACTCTATATCCGGCTTACAGGGCGACTCTTCTTTTTTAGTAGGGGACTGCATCCTATTACTTTGAAGTTATCATCTGCATATGTCGATTGAGCAGTCTCGCGCAAAAGAGCTTCAAAGTATCCAACGAAAAATTATCAAAATAGACAGCGCATTTGCACCAGCAATCAAGAACTATCCTCCATGCACATTTGGATTAGAGAAGCCAAAGGTTACTCACTATCAATCTCTTGTTCGCTCCGTAATCGCGCAGCAGGTGAGTACTGCCGCTGCTAGAACTATCTCAAGTCGACTGGAAGAGAAATGTGAGGGCAATATCACTCCAGTAAAAGTAGGAGCTCTATCAGCCAAGCAACTGCAATCAGTTGGCTTGACGGGGGCAAAGGTTAGAACCCTTAGCGAGTTAACAGAGGCGTCGCTTTCAGGCAAAATAAACTTCAGAAAGTTTGTTTATTTGGCAGACGAAGAAATTGTCAGTGAATTGGTGCCTCTTTTTGGCATTGGCCGTTGGACAGTTGAAATGTTTTTAATATTTCATTTAGGACGGCTGGACGTCTGGCCAGTGGATGATCTTGCAGTACGTCGAGGCTGGAATAATTTACATAACAATTCCGAGCCGATTAAACCGAAAGTGCTGAGAGCAGCAGGTGAGCCGTTCGCTGGCATGCGAAGTGTCGTAGCTTGGTATTGCTGGCGCGCTTCTTAATTCCAAGAATCTCGCCTTCAAGCAACTTACATCTTGACCGTTCATGCAATAGGGTTTGAGTAGCTCGAATCCCACATGCGGAGGAGGTTTAAGTGATTGTTACGGAGATTTCGTTCACACCATATACATATCAAATGCTTCGAAAGATCGGGGATGTAAATCTCCCTGAAGGAGTAAGCGAAGGTATGGAACTTGCTGTCCTCATACATACCGATGAGGGGATCACTGGCTGCGCTGTTGGGGTAGATAGTGCAACTCAGACGTTGCCTAAGCTTGCAGATCTTGTCGTTGGATCTGATCCTCGTTCTGTGCGAAGCATCTGGAACAAGATGACAGCTCGCGCTTTCAAGGCAGGCAATCACGGCCCGATGTCAGCGGGTATCTCTGCTATTGACCGGGCACTCTGGGACTTACGCGCGAAAATTCACCAAGTTCCGCTCTGGAAAGAGTTGGGCGGAAATGGAAAGCCAGTCCGGGCATATGCGAGCGGTTTGGACTCACCCCTCAGCGATGAGGAGTTATACAAGTTCTATGCAGGCATGGCTGCAAAAGGCGTTACCGCAGGAAAACTAAAGGTAGGCCGCGACCCTGATGAAGATGAGCGACGCATTCGCGTGATGATAGAGGCCTTAAGTTCCAACGGTGGTCGCGCACAGGTAATCATTGATGCCAATGAGTTTTGGACGCCAAAGCAAGCTATTCAAAGAATCGCCAGACTAGAGAAACACTTTGACTTCCTCTGGGTGGAAGAGCCCTCGCCAAGAGGTGATTTTGAAGGACTTCGACGTATCTCTGACGCGGTGCGTGCACCCATCGCAACTGGCGAGAACTTCACTGATCCACAACAATTCGTGCCGCTCTTCAAACATGGGGCAGGGGATGTCATACAAATCGCCTCGCATGTCTCAGGTTTCACCGGTGGTGCAATCGTGGCAGAGATGGCAGCAGCATTTGATCGCCCAGTAGTTACTGGTCCCGATGTCGGAAACAGTTTCGCGCACCTCTCATCTACCTGGAAGCACCATGTCATGATGGAAGTCTTCGAGATGGGTAGAGAGGCCGCGCTAGTCAATCCGTTGCAGATTGAGGATGGCTGCATCGTGCTTAATAACACTCCAGGTGCCGGTATCGAATTCGATGAGAAGTATCTGGCGAGCCATGCCCCATCTGCGAAACCGATGAAGATGCTCGGCTCGGTCTATGGTCGCGCGGAAGATGCAGGTCTAATCGGTTGATAAAACTCATCTATCAAACGTCAAAAGCATCCGCATCAGGGTAGGGGAACCATTCAGGATCCGCCTCCGCATGTGGGGCAATCATCACCATCTTTGAACGACGGAATTGCTCTAGCCCTTCGGTACCCAGTTCGCGCCCGGAGCCGGTGAACTTGCGACCACCAAAGGGAATGGCGTCATTGTCGTTGAGTGGAGTGTTTACCCAGACAATTCCGGTTTCAATCTCATTAACCGCACGGAAAGATTCCTCTAAATCGTTGGTATAAATATTGGCACCAAGACCAAGTTGAGAATCATTTGCCTTTGATATTGCTTCATCAAGGCTTTTCACTTTCGATATGGGAGCCAGCGGTCCAAAGCACTCGCTATGCATGACATCCATGTCGTGAGTTACTTTCAGAACAGTGGGTTCGTAGAACCAGCCTTTACTTAATTGAGAGGGTCGTTTCCCACCTGTAACCACTTCTGCCCCTTGTTCAACCGCACGAGCGACGACACGCTCGAAACGTTCCAATTCACGCTTAGAGGCCATGGGTCCAATATCGACTTTGCCCAGGCCGCTGCCAATCCGAAGTTCTCTGGCTAATTCTGCTAATCGATTCACGAATGAGTCATATATATCTTCATGCACATAGAAACGTTCGGCAGAGGTACAAACCTGGCCGCAGTTTAAGAAAGCAGCGAAAGCAGCGCCACGAGCGGCAGTATCGATATCTGCAGAGGGCATCACAATAAAGGCATCGTTACCAGATGCTTCAATCAAGGTAGGTTTGAAACGTTCCGCTGCCGCTTTCGCAACTGCCTGTGCCGCAGGAACGCTGCCGGTAAAGGCAATCGCATGAGTCTGAGGATCTTCGACCAGGCGCGCACCCGTCTGGGCGCCACCAGTGAGAACTTGGACAAGGCCTGCTGGCAAATGATCGAAGGCTTTCATCCACATCAACAACGTCAGAGAAGTGAGTTCTGATGGTTTGATGATGATCGCATTACCAGCAGCGAGAGCGGCTGCGGCTTGCCAACCAGCGAGCAACATCGGGAAGTTGTAGGGGACTATCGAGACTACTGTTCCAAGTGGTTCCTTGATGACCATCTGAAGTTGACCGGCGATTGCAGGTCCGGCCACTCGCCCTTGCTCACTTCGCGCAATCTCAGCGTAGTAGCGAAAAGATGAAGCAGGATGACCATCTGAAGTTGACCGGCGATTGCAGGTCCGGCCACTCGCCCTTGCTCACTTCGCGCAATCTCAGCGTAGTAGCGAAAAGATGAAGCAGCCGCTCCACCCTCCCAATTCGATTCCCGGAATGGTTTACCCATCTCGCGCGTAAGGCACTCGCCAGTCTGTGGAGAGTTTTCAATCATTCGGTCGGCAACAGTATGGAGAGCGTTTGCACGATCGAGCGCGCTCATCGCCCACCACTGACGCTGCGCTTGAGTTGCCGCTGCGACTGCGCGCTCAACTTCATCTGCCGTGCTCTCAGCAAATGCTCCTACCACCTCTTCGGTGGCTGGATCGATTACCTCTCGCAAATCTCCAGAACTCTTCACCCATTCATTGGCGATAAAGAGAGTTCCGGAGCGGGATTTCATTTCTATTTGCACCTGAGTTGCCATGGCGATAACTCTAAACCTCGAACCTGCGTAGGTAAATGGTTGAGACGGAGGGGGCTATTAAGTGCCAGAATGCATGTATGGCCACGGGCAGCACCATAGTAATCATCCCAACATTTAATGAAGAGGAGAATTTACGGCGCCTGCTTCCGCAAATACTTGAACTTCCGGTAGAAATCCTGATTGTTGACGATTCGTCAAAAGATGGCACTGCTGTAGTTGCAGAAGGTTTTCAGAAGAGTAGTTCTCGAGTTGCGATTCTTGCGCGCCCAAAAAAGATGGGTTTAGGTAGCGCCTATCGAGATGGATTTACGTGGGCTCTTGCTCGGGAATATTCCACAATCATTCAGATGGATGCTGATGGTTCACATCGTGTCTCGGATTTGCGGAAGATGCTTGAATTTCACAATAGTAACCCACAACATGACTTGATTATCGGTTCCAGATGGATTGCAGGTGGCGCCGTACAAAACTGGTCAAAGCACCGCGAGGCGCTCTCTCGAATCGCAAATCTTTACTCTAGAAAATTACTTGGATTTAAGGTGAGAGACAGTACTGCAGGATTTAGGATCTACAGGTCAGACTTACTTAAGAAAATGAATCTTCAAGGAGTTGGCTCTGAAGGGTACGCATTCCAAATCGAGATGACTCGAGAGGCTTATCGAGTAGGTGCTCAAATTCTTGAAATCCCCATCGTATTTGTTGAGCGTGAATTTGGAGCGAGCAAGATGAGTGGTGCGATTGTTCGTGAAGCGCTAGTCAAGGTAAGTAGTTGGGGATTGGCTCGCCTTACTCAGCGAATTTCGGATAAGTGAGGTCAATTTGTCGGGCAATCTCAGTCATGGTCTTCATGATCGAAAGCGTCTCATCGAGTGGCAGGATTGGTGATTCCTTCAGGCCGGCGTGGAAGCAGTGGGCAAATTCAACTGCCTGCTCACGAAGCCCATGGCCCTGATACTTCTTGGCTAAACCACCGATGACCTCATCCTTATTGTTGATGACTTTGAAGGTGCTCGGTGCATAGAAGGTTCGGTCAATTTCAATTCGCGCTTGGGTGCCGACAATCAAAGCACGATTAGGTGTTGCCGCCAGGTTTGTGGTGTTCAAGAGCGCGTGAGCACCATTTGGATATTCGAGGATGATGGAAGTTTGTCCATCAACGCCAGTAAACGCCTTAGTGCTCCGAGCTGTTATCGCGCTTGGTGTTCCAAGGACCATAGATGCGAATGAGACTGGATAGATACCTAAATCAAAGAGTGCGCCACCGCCGAGTTCTGGTTTGAAGAGGCGAAATTCTGGATCTAAATTGAACCATTGGCCATGGTCCGCGCGGACGCTGATGATTTCCCCAAGAACTCCGCTCTTGATTACCTCACGAACAGCAAACATGTGCGGCAAGAAGCGCGCCCACATCGCCTCCATCAGCAAAAGGTTTTTGGAGCGAGCGACCGAGATCATCTCTTCGGTCTCGGTAGCGCTCATCGCGAATGGCTTCTCACAGAGCACAGCTTTTCCCGCATTGAGCGCCAAGATGGTGTCGCGCTTATGCATGGGGTGATGTGTAGCCACGTAAATGCCATCAACATTTGGATCATTAACCAGAGCTTGGTACGACGAGTATCGATTTGGCACATTAAAGAGGTCGCCGAACCAATCGGCTTTCTCTTGCGAACGTGAACCAACAGCGACGATTTTGTGGTCGGGGAGTCGATGTAAATCGCGTGCGAATTGCTGAGCGATACCTCCAGTGCTGAGGATGCCCCATCGGAAAGTTTTCTCGGTCATTACTCGCTCACAATCCAACGTTTGAATTCTCCTGAGGAGAATGTATAAACGTTTGCCGGTTTTCGTTTGTAGATAGCAGTGAAATCTTTGCCACCTCGGAATCTCATCGTACCCAAGAGAACTACATTTGGAATGCAAGTTCCGGGGGCTCGTAACCCGCGTAGCGTCGTGAGATTCCAGGGATCTGTAACTCGCACTACCGATTGAAGCGACGCTCGTGGGGCTCGGAGTTCACGATGGAGGGCGAAGAACCGTTCTCTTCGCGAGAGGCGAAGGATGTAGAAATCTCCGTCCAATTCCACTTTCGCTATAGCTAAGAGTCTAGTGAATGGCCACGGTACTTTAGACTTTGCTCGAGAGGTGAAGGAGCTCAATATGTGCAGCAAAGTGATGTGCCGACAGTGCGGTAAGCCCACCTGGTCTGGATGTGGGGAACATATCGAAATCGCGCTCGCTGGAGTTCCCAAGAGTGATCGTTGCCAGGGGCATGACGCATCAAGCGCCCCAAAGTCTCCTGGATTACTCAACCGACTGTTTGGCCGGTAACAAAACTCTCAGGTTTCATTCAGCATGGAGTTAGGCACATCACCCAATAGCATGTGGGCTTCTGCGACCTCCGAAAGGCTCCTAAAAAATGGATGTCTCTGACCTCGTCTGGGCTTAGGCACATCACCCAATAGCATGTGGGCTTCTGCGACCTCCGAAAGGCTCCTAAAAAATGGATGTCTCTGACCTCGTCTGGGCTGTGACCATTGGCGTGATTGTTGCGTTAATTCTGGTGGACCTCTTCACCGTTAGTAGCAAACCGCATGATGTGATGTTCAAAGAGGCCACTCTTTGGTCCATCTTCTATATCGGTATCGCTGTCATCTTTGGAGTCTGGGTCTGGTCAAATTACGGATCCCAATTTGGTACGGAGTATTTTGCCGCCTATCTAGTTGAGAAATCGCTCTCGGTCGATAACCTCTTCGTCTTCGTGATTATCTTGGCGCAATTCGCAGTGCCATCTATCTATCATCAGCGAGTCCTGCTCATCGGCGTGATTTTGGCGCTCGTGCTCCGTGGAATATTTATCGCAGTCGGTGCGGCAGCGCTCGCCGCCTTCAGTTTCACATTTGTAATTTTTGGCGCCATCTTGATCTGGACTGGCGTTGGGTTATTCAGGCACTGGGATGAAGATCCTGAACCGGGGGATAACTTCATCATTATGCAGGTGCGCAAGCGGGTAGCGACTGTCAATAAGTACCACGGTACAAAGCTGTTTGTTCGTATCGATAGCAAGCGCTTTGCTACACCGATGTTCTTAGTAATGATTGCGATTGGTGCGACAGATCTTCTCTTCGCGCTCGATTCAATACCTGCGACTTTCGGTGTTACCTCAGAAGCATTCTTGGTCTTTGCTGCTAATGCCTTCGCTCTCCTTGGATTGCGTGCGCTCTACTTCCTTATAAAAGGCTTACTCGACAAGCTAATTTATCTCTCACTTGGTCTTTCCATAATTCTCATTTTCATCGGTATAAAGCTGGTGCTCACATTCCTCCACGAGATCTACACAGAAGTTCCAAAGATTCCGACGCTTTGGAGTTTGGCTGTCATTGCTCTAATTCTCATCATCTCTACAGTGGCAAGCCTCATCAAATCCAAGCGCGATCCAAGCGCTAAGGCTCATGCCGGTCGAGTGACAGGGTCACGGCATTCTGAACAGAGTGAACCAAAGAACTAGCGAGTGCTCTCGAGCCACTTCTTCCGTTCACTCTTAGGGAATTTCTCAATCGAATAGCGGAGGGTTGTCCGCGAGATTTCGTGGCCATGCTTGCCTAGATATGACGGCCTTTCAGTTTCGGCACATTGACTGATTGAACTTCCGTAGTGAACCCAACGTTTCTTATTAGTGGGGGTTGGCGGATGAATTTCGCCATTGGCGGCAATAGAACGAATCTCTACCATTGCACCAGCAGGTAACCAGATCTCGATCTCTTTCATCTGGTTGCTCAAGCCCGAAAAGCGGATCTCTTCACCTTCACCTTCACCTCGAATGAACTCCTCGCTAGTGACTAAGGGCCCATCCATCTCAAGGCGAATCTGTCCACCTTTACTTGCTGCTTCGGTAGCTATCTCTTGACCATCAATAACGAGATCAAAGCGCGCCGTTCGTGGCTCTTCGATGACTCGC
>VGAL01000045.1 GCA_016870715.1 Actinomycetota bacterium
AACGTCGTTTCCAGCCAATCCAAGTCTCTGAGCCCACAGTTGCTCAGACAATCGAGATTCTCAAAGGACTTCGCGATCGCTACGAAACTCACCACCATGTCTCGATCTCCGATGGTGCGCTCGCCGCCGCAGCAAATCTTGCTAATCGCTATATCTCTGATCGTTTCTTGCCGGATAAGGCAATCGATTTGATTGATGAGGCGGGATCAAGGCTCCGCATTCGTCGGATGACCGCCCCACCAGATCTTCGTGAATTCGATGATCGAATCGCCAATGTCCGTCGCGAGAAGGAGTCGGCAATCGATGGCCAAGATTTCGAGAAGGCTGCTGCGCTTCGCGACAAAGAGAAGACTTTGATTCTGGAGAAAGTCGAGCGTGAAAAGACATGGAAAGCTGGCGACCTCGATCAGGTCTCAGTTGTCGATGAAGAGCTCATCGCCGAAGTACTCGCATTCTCCACTGGAATTCCAGTTGTGAAGTTGACGGAAGAAGAGACGGCACGCCTCATCAAGATGGAAGATGAACTACATAAGCGAGTCAT
The DNA here is from genome assembly GCA_016870715.1 of Actinomycetota bacterium. Lineage (GTDB taxonomy): Bacteria > Actinomycetota > Actinomycetes > Nanopelagicales > Nanopelagicaceae > IMCC26077. The sequence continues at coordinate 542 of VGAL01000045.1, forward strand.
CGGCCAAGAGCAAGCAATCAAGGCGCTTTCGCAAGCGATTCGTCGCTCGCGCGCAGGACTTAAAGATCCAAAGCGACCTGGTGGTTCATTTATCTTCGCTGGACCTTCTGGCGTGGGTAAGACTGAGCTATCGCGCACGCTCGCACAATTCCTCTTTGGTGATGAGAGCGCGCTAATCCAACTTGATATGAGTGAGTATGCAGAGCGCCATACCGTTTCGCGCCTCTTCGGCTCACCTCCTGGATATGTTGGTTATGACGAGGGTGGACAGCTCACCGAGAAGGTGCGACGTCGTCCATTCTCAGTGGTGCTCTTCGATGAAATCGAAAAGGCTCACCCAGATATCTTCAATTCGCTCCTACAAGTACTTGAAGATGGACGGCTCACCGATGCACAGGGTCGCGTCGTTGACTTCAAGAATACGGTCATCATCATGACTACCAACTTGGGAACTCGGGATGCATCGAAGCCAGTAAACCTTGGCTTTGCAAATAGCGGAGATGCGCTCTCATCGTATGATCGGATGCGCGCAAAGGTAACTGATGAATTGAAGTCACACTTCCGCCCTGAATTCCTCAACCGTATCGATGACATCATCGTCTTCCATCAGTTGACGCAGAGCGAGATCATTCAAATCGTCGATCTGATGATCACGGGTGTCGATTCGCGCTTGAAGGATAAGGAGATGGGTATCGAACTCACCCCGGCGGCAAAGCAATTGCTCGCCACCAAGGGATATGACGCGGCGTTTGGCGCTCGTCCACTTCGACGAACTATTCAACGAGAGATTGAAGATGTGCTCTCCGAGAAGATTCTCTTTGGTGAGATTGGCGCTGGTCAATTGATTCTGATTGATACTGAAGGTGAGGGCGCTGACGCAAAATTCACCTTTAAATCCACTGCAATCTCATCCACTCCAGATACGCCAGAGGATCTCCAAGAAGCGCCGACTAGCTAACGCGCCAAAGCATAGTTACTGCCTCGCTTTTCGATGAGTCCATCATCAAGGAGCGAGGCAATTGCTTTTTCATACTGCGATTGATTGCCCCAGAGTTTTGTTAACTCCTGCCTTTTCACTTCAGGCGCCGCACGGAGTGCGTTCATGATGACGCCTCGACATTGACGATCACTTCCCTGCCATTGCGCACTTGTTCGCTTCTCGACCTCACTTTGCGGATAGCCCAGTGCGCGCCAGGTGCAGATATCAGCGAGCGGGCAGTGCGAACAGAGCGGTGTTCTCGCTTTACAGATGAGCGCTCCTAGCTCCATCGTTGCTGCAGCCCACCTGCCATCATCGCCAACCGGAATCAGATTTTTTGCTAATTCACGTTCGGAGTTATTGGGCGCATTTGTTGGGGTAGCGATGCCAGACCAACATCGTGCGTAGAGCCTTCTAATATTGATATCGAGCACCACTTCAGATTCCTTAAATGCAAATGCTCGGATAGCAGCAGCGGTGTATTCACCGATTCCAGGTAGCGCACGTAATTCGTTAAGGGATGCGGGGACTTCGCCGCCGTGATCGGTAACAATCACTTGCGCACATTGATGTAATCGCTTCGCCCTTCTTGGATAGCCCAATCGACCCCACTCGCGGAGGGCATCGCTTAGCGATGCAGCAGCGAGATCTGCTGGCGTGGGCCAGAGCTCCATCCAGCGGTGCCACTGTGGAAGAACTCTTTGCACCGGAGTTTGTTGCAACATAAATTCACTAACCAAAACTCCCCATGGAGAGGTGTTACGCCAAGGAAGAGCACGCTTATTCTCCTGATACCAATCAAGAACCTGCTCCATTGAGATTACTTCTTAGCGTTAGGGAGAAGTTTGACCTTTTCCAGCGCTTGATCGAGGCGATGAACCTCGACGATATCCATACCTGAGACTTTGACATCACTTCCTGCAGGAAGAATTGCCTTTTTAAAGCCGAGTCGAAAAGCCTCTTGCGCGCGTTGCTGTAAACCATTCACCCGGCGAATCTCGCCTGCTAAACCGACTTCACCTATAGCAATCAAATCTGAAGGAAGAGCAAGGTTGACCGCTGCAGATGCAACAGCAAGCGCTAGCGCCAGATCTACTGATGGCTCGACAAGTTTCATGCCGCCAACTGTTGCTACATAAATATCGCGCCCTGCAAGATTGACTCCACTTCGCAATTCAAGAACGGCAAGGGTCATCGCACATCGGGCTGAATCAAGACCACTTGTGACCCGCCTGGCATTTCCATAATCGCGATCTTTCTCAGCGCCCACGAGAGCTTGAATTTCAGCGACTAACGCGCGCCTACCCTCTAGGGCGACAGTGAGACAGGTGCCTGGGACTGGTTGCGCATGGCGAGTAGTGAATAGGCCAGTGGGATCGGCGACGCCAGTGATGCCGCCATCATGAAGATCAAAGCAACCCACTTCATCAGTAGCACCAAAACGATTCTTCACGGCGCGAACGAGACGTAAGCGTGAATGGCGATCACCTTCGAAGTTGAGCACGACATCGACGAGATGTTCGAGTAGACGAGGCCCAGCAATCGAACCATCTTTGGTGACATGGCCAACGAGGATTACCGTGATGCCGCGCTCTTTTGCAATCCGAATTGCAGTGTTAGCGACTTCTCGAACCTGAGTCATGCTCCCTGGTGCGCTATCAAGGGCGCTACTTGCAATCGTTTGAATCGAATCAATGATCAATAGATCAGGTTTGACTCGATCTACATGAGAAATTAAAGCGCTCAAATCAGTCTCGGCAGCTAACCAGAGGGATGGATCAATCGCTTTCAAACGTTCGGCGCGTAAGCGAACTTGTGCCGCAGACTCTTCGCCGGTGAGATAAAGGCTCGTTAATCCATTCCGTGCGCTCTCGGCAGCGACGGTGAGTAGGAGCGTAGATTTTCCGACGCCAGGTTCACCTGCAAGCAGAAGCACGCCTCCAGGAACCAATCCGCCACCTAATGTACGATCAAGTTCAGCGACGCCACTAGAGCGCGATTGTGCAGCGGCAAGACTGATCTCACCAATAGGAGTTGCTGGGGCTGCGACCACTCCCGGCACTAAAGAAATTTTTCGTGGCGTTAACGGACCGCTCTCTTCAACGCTGCCCCACGCCTGACATTCACCGCATCTGCCGACCCACTTGGTTGTGCTCCATCCACACTCGGAGCAGCGAAATGGATCGCGCGCAGGTGCCTTTGCCATAGCGCCCAGCCTATATCTACTTCATAATTTTAGGGTGAGCAGTCAACTGACAGTGCTATTTGTCTGCGTGCATAATGCAGGTCGCTCTCAGATGGCAGCGGGATTTATGCAATCACTTTCTGGCGGAAAAGTGCGGGTTCTTTCGGCAGGATCAGCGCCAAAAGATTCCATTAACCCAATCGCTGTAGAGGTGATGTTTGAAGTTGGTATCGATATTGCAAATAACCAACCCAAGGTACTCACCACTGAGGCAGTTCAAGAATCTGATGTGGTGATCACGATGGGGTGCGGTGATACCTGCCCCTTCTATCCAGGGAAGCGATATAAAGATTGGGTGCTCGAGGATCCTGCTGGCAAAGAGATTGAGATTGTTCGCCAGATACGCGATCAGATAAAGTTAAGAGTCGAGAATTTACTCGCAGAAATTATTTAGACTTCTCCGCAGCCAACGTTGCAGGATGAATCTGAAGTAGTGGTAGCAACTTTGGTGAGGCTAGGCGACGGGCCTCCATGCGAGCATCACAAATCTCTTTGAGAATCGTGTAAGCCTTGGTTCCCATCAGTTTTATCAACTCGTAGGCGTTAGAGAGATAAACCGGCTCTTTTCCAACATGTGCTTCAGTGTTGCTGGTGCAATACCAATCGAATTCGACGCCACCTGGGCCCCAACTGCGCCGCTCATATTCACCAATGAGAGTAACGCGACGCTCTTCATCATCTCCTAGATCGACTTTTTCAAAGGAGCGACGAATCGGAAGTTGCCAACAGACATCGGGCTTAGTCTCGACAAAGTGCACATCTTCACGAATCGCTAAGTGGTGCAGGACGCAACCCATCTGTCCAGTAAAACCCGGAGCTTCATATCCTTTGCGATTGAGAAAGATACAACCATTCTCGATATTCCGAGTTTTACGTTCGTTATCTTCATCAACTTCACTGACGTTGAGCTTTCCGCCTTTACGCTTTGGTTGTGCTTGATCAAAAAACTGCCACTCGCTTCGCTTTAACTCCGCGGCGTATTTCAAAACGCGTTGCTCATCTTCTTTATCGGAGTACATCGCACCTTCGGAGCAACATCCATCATGTGGTGTTTGTGCGTAAATGCCCTGGCAACCATTGCCATAGATACAACTCCAACTTGAGGTAAGCCATGTGATATCGCAACGAAAGCGATCAAGGCCATCAGGGTCGGCAGGGTCAACGAACTCAACCCATTCACGGGGAAAATCAGGCTTTATCTCAGGCACAAGGAAGAACAATAGAGGTATCTGACGCTAGGCTTTAACACATGGGTTCAATAGCAATCATCGGCGCAGGTGCGATGGGCGAGGCAATCATCGCAGGCATGGTGAAGGCTGGCCATAACCCTGGCGATATCGGCATCATCGAGAAGCGAAGTGAAAGAGCAGATGAACTTGTCTCTCGATATGGCGTGGTGAAATTGGCGGATTTAGCCGACGTTACGACCTGCTTTCTCGTAGTCAAACCCAATGACCTTGCCAGCACCCTTGCAAGCTACGGCTCACAATTACCTCCGCAAGCGCTGGTGATCTCCATCATCGCTGGTAAACCAACAACGCTCATCGAATCGATGATTCCAAATCCCGTGGTTCGGGTGATGCCAAATACCCCTGCACTCGTTGGCGCTGGCATGGCAGCGATCTCATCTGGTTCGCGCACCACCAGCGCTGACTTAGATCGGGTGGAACAACTCCTTGCAGGAACTGGAAAAGTAATTCGAGTCGATGAGCCCCTTCAAGATGCTGTGACAGCAGTGAGTGGATCTGGTCCGGCATATTTCTTTCGCATCGTCGAGGCGATGACTGCAGCAGGAATGGAATTAGGGCTAAGCAAAGAGGTAGCCACCGAGTTGACTATTCAGACATTGATTGGCGCAGGGCAGATGCTCGCACAATCGGGAGCCGATGCAGGGACGCTACGAGCCAACGTCACAAGTCCAAATGGAACAACTGCAGCAGCGTTAACAACGCTCAACGAGGGCGGATTGCAAGAGTTATTTTCTAAGGCGTTGAAAGCTGCGCGAGATAGATCGCGTGAACTTGCAGAAGGATGAAAATCAAGTCCAAGATTGCAAAAGCAACGCTACTCTCACTGCTCATTTCGACAGGTACATTCTCGATTCCTTTTGTTTACGCAGTTCAAAAACTTCCACTCCTTGATCTCAGCACTAGTTTTCAAATTTCCGATGCGAGCGAAATTATTGGATTCTCTCGAAATAAAGAGAATTGGGTCATCGCCGGAATTGATGGCGATGAGAAAAGTTGGGTAGCGCAGTACACCGAAAAAGGTGAGCAACTCTGGCGTATTTTTCCCATAATTGAAGGAGGCGGTGGTGCGGGATTTATAACCGCGCTCGCCGTAGATGGAGAGGGCGTTGTACTGGCAGGCGTTTCACAGAATCAATTATCAATAACTAGGAACATTCAGGCAGAGCCAACTCCCTCTCCGACAGAGACTTCAGCACCTCCAACTGCCGCACCCAGCCCATCACTTAGTCCATCACCAGCTCGGACTGTGCCCCTAGTCAATCCTGACAATGTAATTCCAGAAACGAGCAAACCGTTACGAGAGAATATCAAGAATATCTTTCTTACTCGAATCGATAACTCTGGAAAGTTAATTAACGCTTTTAATACAGAGAACTCACGAGATTTTATTCCGATTTCAATTGCAACTTCAATTTCAACAAAGAGCACTAATTACTTTGTTGTGGGAAATGAATCGAGCGCTGCTAATGAAAGCCGCGGTGGGCTTTATCTTTTCAAGTCGAATGGCTCGGTAAATCCACTCACTTTTGGCGGTAAAAAAACCTCTTTCAAGAGGGTCGTTGTCAACTCGGCGAGCACGATTACAGTTGTGGGAAGTAGCGCAGAGACCCTTGCCGGTCGAGCTGTGGCAGGAAAAGTTGATGGAGTGATTCTGACGATTTCACAATCAAATGGTGCGCTCACCAAAGTCCTTCGCAGCAGCGGCAAAGGCGCAACCCGTAGTTGGGATTTCGCAAGTGGCAACCTCTTGGTTTCCGGAACATCTCGCAGTGGATCTCTCCGAGAGGGAGTAGTCACTTCATTCTCGACCAAAGGAGCAGTCTCGTGGACTACGAGATTCCCAAATACCATTCAGGCTTTAGCTAATGGAAAGTGCATCGCAGTAGAGAGCACCACATCAGAGGTACGTGTATACATGGTGGACTCAAAGGGGAAGCAATCAAAGGGCGCTCGGATTCCGAGCCAGGACTTGATCGCGCTGGGAACTACTCTCGCTAAGGGTTGCGCCATACTCACTGCGACGCCTGCCGGCGAATTTCGGGTGTCTTTCCGATAGCTAATTCTGAGGTACCCTTCACCCTGTACGTGATGAAGACTAGTAACGGGAGCGTGACGTGGGTTCAGTAGTAAAAAAGCGCCGTAAGCGTATGGCGAAGAAGAAGCATAAGAAACTTCTGAAGAAGACCCGCATTCAGCGACGCAACGCGAAGTAAAAGCACCTTTTACCTCTCCTCAAAACTCAGGGCGTTTCAAGAGCGAGAGCTTGCCAGAGATATTCGCGATTGCGTAAGTTCCTTTTTTCCACGTTATCCAGGCCAATTCTGAGGTTTTTGCAGTAGATGCGTCACTAACTAATTTACTTTTACGGGTCAGTAAATCGAAGTTACATAAGCGATCCTCGCAGCCATAAATCACCAAGTCATCACTTATTGCTATTGGTCCCTTTGGCGCAACATTGAGTTTCTCTTCAAGAAGCGATTCAGGATTGTTTAAGTCCATCCACCGGATTCGATCTGCTTTCAATGGAGATGTAATGGAAGTTGCTAACCAAGCTGCAAGTAATTTTTCACCGCTTGCCTTGAGTGCGACATCAAATCCCGCAATTGGTGATTGACGTCGCCCTAAATCCAACGTGGTGTACTGCCAATCTCCGGGCGATGTCGAACTTCGGGTGGCATATCGGACGTCCCCTTGAGATACAACTTTGTTGGGTGCGGCAATCACTGAGTCGTATAGAACATGGACTTTCTTCCCTACAGAGACAGCAGAGAGTTGGAATGCAACATCTCCCTCAGTTCGTCCATCAAGTAGTGAATCGCCATCAACAATCTCATACTGCCAACTCTTCTTATTGAGAGTAGCGCCTAGCAAGATTCCTTGACTGTCGTCACGATAAAAAACTTGTAATCCAAGTGGAGTCGCCACACATGCATTGGAAACGGAGACATTACTTGCGGTTCGAACTCGAATTTCCTCGCGGTAATCTTGAATGTATTCACCATTTCCATCGACGGTCTCAAAGATGAACTTCGCCCCATCAAATGTCGCGCGGAGTAAATCTTTCTCAACCATATCGGTATAGAAAATATTTAATCTCTCACTTTTCCCAGTTCCAGTGGTACATAGCGAAATCGCACCGTTGAGGTTGTTAGTTCGACGACCACCTTTACTGGAATTGCCATCAATTGTGCTCCGATTCCATTTCTTTCCGTTCCAAAGTGATAGATAGAGATCGCCGTTCTTACTATCGGTGTAGACGATTGCCGGGTTTCCTTTGAAGGTCCCCTGTGCCAGATGTTGACCATCGCTACCTTGGTCGATAGTTGTCAGGTTCCAGGTACTTTCGGGGACGATTATCGAAGTCTTTTCCTCAGGGCCTGAGAGCGTCTGAGAAGTTGGGCTCACCCCAAAAAAGTAGGGGAGTCCTGCATCTAATTTATCGATGGTCACTGGTGAACTTTTTGCATTTACCACTCGATCACCTGGGTAGATATTTATTTTGTAATCGGTAATCTCTTGCCGCATTGATTCTTCTGGAGCTTCGAAGAAGAGCGTTACTGATTTATTTCCAGCGACTCCGCGAAGGTTTTGAACTTTTGAGAGCGCTCGATCAGGGGTTTTGCCCCGCATATCTTCAAACATTGCTAGTGCAATTGGTCCTGGATCATGTATTGCCTGCTGGGTGCTGATGGAAGAACTCATCAATCCATCAGGCATACTCTTTGGATAGA
>VGAL01000046.1 GCA_016870715.1 Actinomycetota bacterium
TGCGTAGCAACGCGATCGAGGAACCAGCGATCGTGCGAGATCACTACCGCGCATCCTGGGAAATTAAGGAGTGCATTTTCAAGGCTGCCGAGAGTTTCAACATCGAGATCATTTGTTGGCTCATCGAGAAGTAATAGGTTGCCACCCATCTTGAGCGTGAGCGCGAGATTTAATCGATTCCGCTCGCCTCCTGATAGCACGCCCGCAGGTTTCTGTTGATCCGGCCCCTTAAATCCAAAGGTAGATACATACGCGCGAGAGGGAATCTCAACCTGACCGACCTTCATGATGTCGAGGCCCTCAGAGACAACTTCCCAGAGCGTCTTCTTAGGATCGATACCCGAACGATTCTGATCCACATAGGAAATCGAGACTGTCTCACCAATCTTGATGTTGCCACTATCGGGTTTCTCTAGGCCCTGAATCATTTTAAAGAGGGTGGTCTTGCCGGCGCCGTTAGGGCCAATCGCACCTACGATTCCGTTGCGCGGAAGGGTGAAGGAGAGACCATCAAAGAGCAGACGATCGCCAAAACCTTTGACTAGGTTCTCTACCTCGACCACAACATTTCCAAGGCGCGGTCCTGGTGGAATCTGAATTTCTTCGAAATCTAGCTTGCGCATCTTCTCAGCTTCGGCCGCCATCTCTTCATACCGAGCAAGACGAGCTTTCTGTTTTACCTGTCGACCCTTTGCATTCTGCCTGACCCAATCGAGTTCTTCTGCAAGACGTTTTGCGCGCTTTGCATCTTTCTGGCCTTCGATCTTTAGGCGCTGTGCCTTGGTCTCAAGATATGTCGAGTAATTGCCTTCGTATGGATAAGCGCGACCGCGATCGAGCTCCAAAATCCATTGCGCGACATTGTCAAGGAAGTAACGATCGTGAGTGATGGCGACAACGGTGCCGTTGTACTTTGCGAGATGTTGTTCAAGCCAGAGCACAGACTCAGCATCAAGGTGGTTTGTTGGTTCATCGAGTAGTAAGAGGTCTGGAGCTTGAAGAAGTAATTTGCAGAGGGCAACGCGTCGTCGTTCTCCTCCGGAGAGCACTTTGACATCTGCATCAGGAGGAGGGCAACGGAGCGCATCCATCGCTTGCTCAAGACGTGAATCAATCTCCCATGCGTTGGCATGATCAAGCTTCTCCTGAAGATTTCCCATCTCAGCAAGGAGGGTGTCGTAATCTGCATCAGGTGCTGACATCAAATCTGATATCTCATTGAAACGATTGAGCATCTCCATAATCTCGGCAACGCCCTCTTGAACATTCTCAAGGACGTTCTTCTCTTCATTGAGCGGTGGTTCTTGAAGCAAAATTCCCACGGTGTAGCCGGGCGTTAAGTAAGCCTCGCCATTTGATGGTTGCTGCAAGCCCGCCATGATTTGCAGGACAGTTGACTTACCAGCGCCATTGGGGCCGACGACACCGATTTTGGCACCGGGAAGGAACATCAAGGTGACATCGTCGAGAATTACCTTGTCGCCGTGCGCTTTGCGCGCCTTTTTCATCGTGTAAATGAACTCAGCCATAGACGCCACTTTATCGCCTCAGGGCTGGTAACTATTAACCGATACCATTTGGCTATTGCATAAGTTCCTAGATTGCGCCCGTAGCTCAGTCGGATAGAGCACCCGCCTTCTAAGCGGGTTGTCGCAGGTTCGATTCCTGCCGGGCGCGCCCCACATTTAAATGAAAAAAGAGGGCCACCCAATTTCTCGAGCGGCCCCCTTTTGTCGTACTACTGGTTATTTGATCTTTGCAATCTGTGCTTCGTTGAAGGCTTTGAGCGTTCCTGTAATGACTGCAAATTCAGTCTCAGGAAACTTCTTAGGGCATTCATTGAGCACGTAGGTCATCAATCCCTTTACCGCCTCGCCTTTAGCAGCATCCTTATACGCTGTTGAAACAAGTGCATAAGAGGTGGTGCCGAGCTCGTAAGCGGCTGGATTGGTGGTCTTGTAATCGAGTGTCAGAGTTCCATTTGCATTCGTCTTGGCTGAACCAAGGAATGCCGAGACACCTGCAGCGTCGGGGGCTGTGTAGTTGCCGGCATTGTTTTTGATTTTCGCAACTGGCAAATTGTTTTGCTTTGCATAATTTGACTCTGCATAGGTGATTGCACCAGCAATTCGCGCAGTGAGCGGAACGGTTTGCTCCGAACCCTTAGCACCTTGCAGCGCTCCGAAGTTCGCTGCGTCATTTATTTGACCAGGGAATGAAGCGGCGAAATCATTATTTCCGGCCTTGGTCCAAATCGAGTTGGCGCGAGCAGCTAAGTAGTTGGTGAAGACTCCAGAAGTACCCGAAGAGTCACTTCGGTAGACGACAACGATTGGCAATTTTGGGAAATCAATTTCCACTGTTTCAGTCTTGTAAGACCCTACAACTGGTTGGCCTTTCTTATCGACTGCGATTACCGTCTTGGTTACAGTCTTGCCCTTAACTTTTGTCTTCACTTTCTGAGTCTTGAAGACTGGAGTTTTGATGGTCTTATTGTTTTCCTTCTTGATTTTTGGATCGTTCCACATCGTGATCTTGCGAGAGAAAATCTCGGCGAGAATCTCTGGAGTCAAGTTGATTTGCTCGTCTACACCTGGCACGTTGTAGATTACTGCTACTGGCGCTGCAGTAACAGGAACGTGAATAGTGTTTGCATCTTTTGGAGATGCATGCGGGGTATCAGTCCACGCAAAATCGTAATCACCCTTATCCCATCCGGAGCGACCAGCGCCGGAGCCGAGTGAGGCGTATGTAAATGAGTCTCCCGTTGCAGTGGCGAATTCACCTTTGCACTTATCAAGAAGTGGAGCTGCGAAGGTCGCGCCACCACCGGTTAATTTCACATCTTTCGCTTGTGCTGGAATAGCCATGAGCGAGGAGAGAATTGCCGCACTTGCAAAGATTGCGAGCGACTTCTTCATTAATGGTCCTCCGTAGATAGTTTTATTTTTCATGTCATCCAAAGGTTAGGAAAGAAAAGTAACTGGAGGGGTGAATCTCACTAACTCAGAATTACGTCTTTGTGAACTTCAGGTGAATTAACCAAAGCGTCCGGTGACGTAATTTTCCGTTCGCTTATCCTTCGGGCGGGTAAAGATTTCTCTGGTGGGGGCGAATTCCACGATCTGACCAGGTCCACCATCTGAAAGTAAAAATGCGGTGTAATCAGAGACGCGGGCTGCCTGTTGCATATTGTGCGTGACAATAATAATTGTCATGGTTTTAGCGAGTTCGGAGATAGTTTCTTCGATTTTGAGAGTCGAGCCTGGATCGAGAGCGGAGCACGGCTCATCCATTAAAAGCACTTCAGGGCGAACAGCAAGCGAACGGGCAATACATAAGCGCTGTTGTTGTCCGCCAGAGAGTGAGCCTCCTGGTTGGTTCAGTCGATCTTTTACCTCATTCCATAAACCGGCACGTTCGAGGCACTCCTCCATCAAATCGTTCTTGTTCGTAACCTTGAGTTGCGCCAACTTGATACCTGCCAGAACATTTTCACCTATTGTCATCGATGGGAATGGATTTGGTTTTTGAAAGACCATTCCGATTTTGAGGCGAATCTTGGTGACATCTGTTCCTGGCGCATAGATATCTTTGCCATGGAGTAAGACTTCTCCAGCCATAGCAGCTCCAGGAATGAATTCATGCATTCGGTTGAGAGTGCGCAAGAAAGTGGATTTACCGCAACCAGATGGCCCAATCAAGGCAGTCACAGTTCCAGTCGGGAAATCAAGAGACATGTCGGAAATCGCGTGATACTTGCCGAACCAGGCATGCACATTTCGCGCCTCGAGTCCGCTACCAACAGGTTGCTCAGATCGCGCTCTCGCCGCAGCGGAGGCAGTTGCCACATTTCCCAAGCTAGTAGTGCGGGTGCCGGTGGCTGGAGTTGCTGTCGAATTCATCGAACCATCCTCTTTCTCAGTGTTACTCATTTAACAATCTTTGCTCGCGATAGGAAACGTGCCAATGCAAATAGCGCTAGTACTGCAAGCATCAAGATAAAGATTCCAGCCCAGGCGCGCGAAGCAGCTTCAGGTGAGCCATCAATTAAGGCTTTCCAAATGTAAAACGGAATCGATCCCATATTTCCATCGAATGGATTGAGGTTTGTGTCATCAGCGCCACCTGTTGTGAAAAGGAGTGGCGCAGTCTCGCCAGCAATTCGTGCTACTCCGAGAATTACAGCGGTCACGAGGCCACTCTTTGCGGCAGGAATTACCACTAACGCAACCGTCTTCCATTGCGTGGCACCGAGTGCTAAACCTGCTTCACGCAAATCGGGTGGAACTAACTTGAGAACTTCCTCTGCGGTGCGAGCGACAGTGGGAATCATCAAGATGGATAGCGCTAGAGCGCCCATGAAACCTGAGAAACCTCGCCCCGTTCCAGAGATCAATGCAGAGTAAATAAAGAGTCCGGCAACGATTGAAGGAATTCCGCTCATTGCTTGGACAAGGAATCGAATCAGTGCCGAACCAGGGCCTTTGATTTCGGTGAGATAGAGCGCGGTGAGAATTCCCAATGGAACCGAGATGATTAGTGCAATTACGATCAACCATATCGTTCCAATGAGAGCATGCTTGATTCCGCCAACATCGAGAGTTGAAGAGAAGGGATCTTGAGACATATCAGTGGTGAAAAAGCCTGAATAAATCGCTGCAGTGCCGCGCGAAGTGACAGTCCAAAGAATCGACGCGACTGGTAAAAGCAATGCAAAAATTCCGGTGTACGCGGCTCCTGCCATTACCGCATCTTTGGCTGCCTCTTTACCGCGTTTCATGCCAGAGAGAATTGCAAGGGAAGTTATTGCAAAAATCCCAAAGAAGATTACGAGAGGTAGTCGCCCCGCAAATCCAGTGTTCTCAATTACCAAGTAGGAAGCAAGGAAACTTCCAACGAGGATCCCACATTGCACTATGTAATCACGGCGCGTTGGACGCCAAGGTTTAATGGGAGAGACTGCCGTTACTGGTGTCATCGCCCGCGCCGCCCCGTCTTGTTGACAATCACATTTGCAAGCATGTTGACCGCAAGAGTCATGAGAAAGAGAACAAAGCCAGCAGCCATCAGCGCTTTAATCTCTTCTTCTGATGCTTCACCGAACTTCAAGATGATGTGAGATGCCAAATTGCCGCCAGCACCCAAGAGAATCTTGAAGTTCGCTTGATAGAGAATGTTCAAGACAGTGAAGACTGCAACGGTCTCCCCCATCGCCCGGCCAAGTCCGAGCATTGCGCCACCAACAACGCCGCTATAGCTATATGGGAAGGCGACATTTTTAATCATCGCCCACTTTGAAGCCCCCAGTGCGTATGCCGCTTGAATTCGATCCAATGGTGTTTGAGCAAAAATCTCACGAGACACCGCGGTAACGATAGGAATAATCATCACCGCAAGAACCAATCCAGCGATGAATGGCGAACGAAGAAAGACTGGAACAGGCACGGCAAAAATCGGAATCCATCCGAGATATTTATTGAGAAGTTCGGCGACGTACATGCCTGGCTCCATCAGTACGTAGAGACCCCAGAGGCCAAAGAGAATCGATGGGAATGCCGCCATCAAATCGACGACTGTGACTAAGACTCGTTTAATGCGTTGTGGTGCAAAGAACGTTAAGTACAGCGCAGCGAAAACGGAAACTGGTACGCCAATCACAAGCGCGATTGCTGCAGTCACAAGGGTGCCGATGAGCATCGCACCTACGCCATAAGTGGATTGCGCTGCACCTTCAGATCCATCACTATTAATCGACGAGACCCACTCGTAGCCTGTGATGAACGAGAGCCCCTCACTCTGCAGAATTGAAAAGCCGCGGAGGAAAAGGTAGCCAGCAATCAATCCCAGAATAATCAGCGAACTGAATCCACCAAGTGCGACGATTCCGCGAAAGATTCGATCAGAGGGGCGCGGCTTACTCTCAAGATTTCGAGGGGTTGGTGAAGGGTGCGGGCGCTGGATGTCGGCAATCGTCACGCTCCTAGCCTTCCGAACCCGCAGCGCAGCCCCGACCAAATTTGGTTACAGCAAGGTGAACAGATGGGGAATTCTCTTGTCGGTAGGGGCTCAAGTAGATTGTGCGGGTGAATGAGGGCGTGCCATTGATCTGGGTGGATTGCGAGATGACTGGGCTTAACCTCCCCACCGATGCGCTCGTCGAGATTGCCGTTCTCGCAACCGACGAGAACCTCAATCCCATTGGCGCTGGAGTGGAAGTAGTCATCAAGCCCCCGGCGAGCGCACTGGAACAGATGGGTGATTTTGTCCGCCAGATGCATAACGATTCGGGATTGTTGCCCCTTCTCGAAACGGGAAAAACTCTTTCAGAAGCAGAGGAACTCATTCTCGAATATTTACAAGGTAGCGGTCTGCCCGCTGGTAAAGCGCCTCTTGCCGGAAACAGCCTCTGGCTCGATCGAAATTTCATCGCGCGTGACTTACCGCGCGTAAATCAATTCATCCATTACCGGAGCGTGGATGTCTCCTCCATTAAAGAGATTGCCAAACGGTGGTATCCGAAGGCGTACTTCTCCGCCCCGGAAAAAGGTGGCAATCACCGCGCCCTTGGCGATGTTTATGACTCAATAGCCGAGTTGGCGCATTACCGAGCCTCGATTTTTCGCGATTTAACTAACGAGTGAGCTAACTCGGAAAACCGGTAGTATTTGCGGTGCATATCCATGGTGGGCGTAGCTCAGCTGGTAGAGCATCCGGTTGTGGTCCGGAATGTCGCGGGTTCGAGCCCCGTCGCTCACCCCATATGGAGGTACCAATTCGATTAACTTGTTGGCGCAGAGAAGTTAGGGCAGCCCTCAAGTACTCGTTTGATTTGAGCCTTCTCTGGCGCTGTTACCCAGAGTCCATACTTCACTTTTACAACTACTTGGCGAGAGACATAAGCGCAGCGATACGACTTGGCCGGAGGTAGCCAAGTTGCTGCATCGCCATCACCTTTTTGCCGATTGAGGCGAGCGCTCA
The DNA here is from genome assembly GCA_016870715.1 of Actinomycetota bacterium. GTDB lineage: Bacteria > Actinomycetota > Actinomycetes > Nanopelagicales > Nanopelagicaceae > IMCC26077. The sequence continues at coordinate 6,982 of VGAL01000046.1, forward strand.
CTGCCAACAAATTGGTTGGATCGTTGGCAAATTCCAAACGCTTGGCATCGCTCCATTGAAATGCGCCTACTTGCCACGCATGTGAAAGCGCGACTACGTGGTCGATATCGACCTCTGATTTTCCTAAAGTGAATTGAATCGAAGTTCCCGAATATGGATCATTTAATACACCGCTAATTACTTTGCATTCGCCCGTATCTTCCTTGAAGACGATGTTGATGAGGTCGCGCTTGAGAATATCGTTACGAGCATCGCATCCATTGCGATCTGGATCGCGCCAATGCGAGAAGGAGCTGCGTGAATATCCCGTTTTAGGAGCCTTACCTTTTACGACCAAAGTATCAAGGAGCGCAGCGGTTGTACCTTTTTTCGGAGTCGACTGTGATGTAGTTGTAGCGGTAGCAGAGGTACCTGTCAGCAGACCGGTCGAGATCGTAAGTACAAGAGTTATCGTTGTAAGTGAACGAGTGACCCTTCGACCCCTAATGGCTGCTGATTTCATAGAGTGAAGTCTTCACTACGGAGAGTTAGAAATCTCCGTGAAAATAGTCAGAAGAAATAAGAAACGAGGGTGGAGATCGAAGTGATCGCCACCCTCGTTTCGAGAGTTCACTAGTTGAGAACTAGTTTTGTGCTGGAGGTGCCTCAGGAGCTGGTGCTTCTGGTGCCTCAGCTACAGGAGCTTCTGGTGCCTCAGGAGCTTCTGGTGCCTCAGGAGCTTCTACTTCGACTGCAGGTGCAGTCGGAGCTTCCTCACCCTCTGCTCCACCAAATGCTGCTGGTTGGCCAGGGAATCCACCAGGTCCACCTTGTGGTCCGAAGTTTCCTGGGCCACCAGGTCCGCCGAAGCCACCTTGTGGTCCGAAGCTTCCTGGTCCACCTTGACCTTGATCGAAGCCACCTTGTGGTCCGAAGTTTCCTGGTCCACCCATAGGTCCGCCGAAGCCACCTTGTGGTCCGAAGTTTCCTTGACCTCCCATTGGTCCGCCGAAGCCACCTTGATCGAAGCCACCTTGTGGTCCGAAGTTTCCTTGACCTCCCATTGGTCCGCCGAAGCCACCTTGATTGAAGTTTCCAGATTGCATGTTCTCTTGCCAATCTTGGAATTGCTCTTCGTACTCAGCGAATTCCGCTTCATAGGTAGCCACTTCTTCGTTGTATTCAGCGAGTGCCTCCTCAAGTTGGCTTTCCACTTCGTCGAAGAGTTCCTTTCCTTCAGGAGATTTCTTCAAGAGATCTTGAAGTTGTTGTCCCGCTTTTGTCTCGCCAAGTTTGTGCATCAACATGTCAAGCATGCGAGGATCATTCTCAATCATGTCAGCAATCTTGTCGGCATCCTTACTAAGAATGCGTTGAAGATCCTTTCCGCCACGAGGAACAATTCCACCGAGCACGTTCTGAACTAGTTTCAAACCTTGACGCGAATTCGCTGCTTGTGCAATCAATCCCATCAAGTCATCGACTTTGTCACTGAAAACTTCTCGCGTGACTTCTTGCATGTCAGGTTGAAGCGGTTCCATTGGAGGCTCTGGTGGTCGGAATGGATCATCCTTCCGGCCAGACATAATTTCCTCGGCCGACATTTTCTGCCAACCACCCTTTGGCACCATCATCGGGCCACCCATTGCGCCCATTGGTCCGCCGGGGCCCATTGGTCCGCCCGGTCCGCCGAAGCCGCCGGGGCCACCCATTGGTCCGCCCGGGCCACCAAACATCTTGCCCATCGTGTCGCCCATTGCGCCCATTGGTCCGCCCGGTCC
>VGAL01000047.1 GCA_016870715.1 Actinomycetota bacterium
TCGATGCAGGAAAGAGCGCAGCCCAACTAGGAGTCTCGTGGGTCGCTCTTCATGCGCAAACTGCCGCACAGATGTACGCTGGAAATGCTCGATGGGATGCCATCGGAGAATTAGTTTCTGCGCTAGAGCCGTATGGAACCCCCGTGTTAGGTAACGGTGACATTTGGTCTGGTCGCGATGGCCTCCGCATGGTTACCGAGACTGGGTGTGCAGGGGTAGTCGTAGGGCGAGGATGTTTGGGAAGGCCATGGCTCTTTGCCGAGTTGGTTGCCGCTTTTGAAGGGCGGGAGGAACCGGAACCTCCAACGTTGCGAAAGGTTGCCGAGATTATGGTTCGACACGGCCAACTCTTGAGCGAGTATTTCGAGGATGAGTATCGCGCTGCGCGTGATATGAGAAAACATATGGCTTGGTATCTCAAAGGTTTTCGAGTGGGAAGTGAAATCAGATCACAATTGGGCATGATTGATGACTTTGCTCAGATGAGGCAGTTACTCGATCAGATAGAAGAGCAGCCATACCCGCAAGAAATCGGTGAAGCTCCGCGCGGACGTAGCTCTGCAGTCCGTCAAGTCTCGTTACCTCATCGATGGCTAGAAGATCCTGATGAGATTCCCGCAGTAACTTTAGATGATTCGGTATCTGGCGGATGATTCTTTTTAAAATAGCTTTCAAGGTGGTTGCGCTACTTCTTGCCGCAATTGTCGCAATACCAGTAATCACTACTGCGCGCGTTTGGTGGAGCGGTACTCACTCGGCAAATGGTGAAGCAACCTTTGCGGTTGTGCTAGGTGCAGCGCAATTAAATGGTCGTCCCGGTGAAGTTCTGAACGCTCGTCTATCCAAAGCGCGCGAACTGTACAAGGACTCCCGAGTGGAGAAGATCATCACCGTTGGATATGGCCAGCCTGGCGATCGGACCACGGAAGCAAAAGCCGGCGCTGCCTGGTTGCGGGCTCATGGAGTATCGCGGAAAGATATCGTTGTCGTGAATTCAGGGTTAGATACCTACACGAGCACCGTCGCGTACGCCAAAGCAATCACAGATAAATCCAGAGCTATCTTTCTGGTAACAGACCCATGGCATTGCCTTCGGGCAGTGACGATGGCCCGGGATTTCCAACTCCAAGCTCAGTGCGTAGCTGTTGACGAAGGGCCAAATAAGTTAGGTAGCGCAACCTCCCGCTACCTTTTCCGGGAGATGGGGGCGTATCTTGCCTACATCACTCTAGGACGACGAGGTATTCATTTGAGCGACCACACTCTCACTACTATCGCAGGGGTAACTCGTGGTTAGCGAAGGGCGATACAGCGATTCAGATAGCGCTCGATATGTTGATGAACCAGCCAAGCGCCCTGGACGTACTGAATTTGCTCGAGATCGCGCGCGGATTATTCACTCCTCAGCGCTTCGTCGATTGGCAGCAAAGACTCAAGTTGCCCAACCTTGGGTTAATGATTTTCCACGCACGCGGTTGTCACATTCTTTGGAGTGCGCTCAGGTAGGGCGAGAGTTAGGTGGGGCGTTAGGGGCAGATCCTGATCTTGTTGAGAGCGCCTGCCTTGCTCATGATTTGGGACATCCTCCCTTTGGACATAATGGGGAAGCGGCTCTTGCAGAGATTGCTCGCGACTGTGGGGGCTTTGAGGGTAATGCCCAGAGTTTTCGAATCCTTACTCGACTAGAACCCAAAACCCTTGATGATTCGGGCAGCAATGCAGGGCTTAATCTCACTCGAGCAGTTTTAGATAGCGCCATCAAATATCCATGGTCTGCCTCGAAGAATTCAGAGAAGTTTGGTGTTTACGATGACGATAATGAAATCTTCGCGTGGGTAAAGAATGGGGTGACGGCCGAGCGGACCCCGATAGAGGCTCAGATCATGGATTGGTCGGATGATGTGGCCTATAGCGTTCACGATTTTGAGGACTCGATACATTCTGGACAAATTATTGTCGAAAATCTTGGTGAAGATCTCCACCACCTCTACGCAATCGCGAGGGATGATTACCTAAACGACCTTGTTGAAGCAGAATTTGAGAGCGCATTCATCCGATTACAAGCCCTGTCATGTTGGCCAGCGAATTTTGATGGTTCCCATAATGCACTTGCGCGACTTAAGGATCTAACGAGCCAACTAATTGGTCGGTTTGCTCAAGGTGCCGAGCGCGCCACACGAGATCAATTTGGCCACGGGCCACTCTCTCGTTATTCCGCTGACTTACTTGTGCCACGCGAAGAACGCGTTGAAGTTGCCCTGCTGAAATCCTTTGCAGCTCACTACATTTTCCGGGCCGAGCAATCTCAGGAGCGATATCTTCATGAGCGTGCGCTCATACATCGATTAGCTGATGGGTTGCTCAATTCGGGTGGAAGCCTGCTCGAGCGTAACCTGGCAAGTGATTGGCAGGCCAGCAATCAAGTAGAGCGGTTGCGTATTGTGGTGGACCAGATAGCCTCATTGACAGATCCAGCAGTACCGTTGTTACTTGCTCGCATCGAGCAAAAGCAGTGCTAGAACAGTGAAGGAGCGCTGAAATATGGCTGGGAGAATTCGCGAGGATGATGTCTCGCACGTTCGCCATGCCAGCCGCATTGATGATGTCGTAGGCGATTATGTGCAGCTAAAGAATGCTGGCGGTGGACAGAAGAAAGGTCTCTGTCCTTTTCATGATGAAAAGAGCCCCTCATTCCATGTCACTCCAAGTAAGGGTTTCTATCATTGTTTTGGCTGCCAAACCGGGGGGGATGTCATCTCGTTCGTGATGAAAATCGAACATATGTCTTTTACTGAAGCTGTTGAACGTCTCGCTGATCGAATGAATTATCAATTGACATACGATGAAGGACAAACGCGCACTGGCGGGAGCGATCGTAAACGTTTACTCGAAGCCAATCGCCTTGCCGCCCTTTTTTACCAAGAGCAATTACAACAAGCAGGCCCTGCTCAAGTTGGTCGCGAATTTCTCCAGTCACGTGGTTTTGATAAGAGCGCTGCTGCGAAATTTGGGGTGGGGTATGCGCCTGATGAGTGGGATGCGCTCTCCAAGCATTTGAAGTCTCGTGGGTTTAGCGATGGCGAATTGGAGTTAGCGGGTCTTACCAAACCTGGTCAACGGGGATATATCGATCGATTTCGGAACCGTTTAGTCTGGCCAATCCATGAGATCTCAGGCGATGTAGTTGGGTTTGGCGCCCGTCGACTGAGTGAGGCCGATACTGGCCCGAAGTATTTGAATACGCCGGAAACCCCGATCTACAAGAAGAGCGCGCTCCTGTACGGATTGGAAATGGCAAAGAAAGAGATCGCAAAGAAAAGACAGGTGGTTGTCGTAGAGGGTTACACCGATGTGATGGCTGCACACCTCTCTGGAATAGAGACGGCTGTTGCAACGTGTGGGACCGCTTTTGGCGATGAACATATTCGGATTTTGCGCCGTCTTTTAATGGATGATGATGCTTTTCGAGGTGAAGTAATTTTTACTTTTGATGGCGATGAGGCTGGGCAGAAAGCAGCACTTCGAGCATTCGATGATGATCAAAAGTTTGTATCCCAGACTTTCGTGGCAGTCGAAGAGCAAGGATTAGATCCCTGCGAGCTTCGTATCAAAGATGGTGATGCAGCTGTTCGAGATCTCATTGCTCGGAGAGTTCCGCTCTTCGAGTTTGCGATGAAATCAAAACTTAAGTTATTCAATCTCACGACTGCAGAAGGTCGAGTGAGCGCACTTAAGGAGTGCGCCCCTTTAATCAATAAGATTCGAGATCGAGCGCTCAGACCTGAATATGTCAGATCGCTAGCAGGGTGGATAGGTGTAGATATCGAACTTGTTCGAGAGGCAGTGGGTGGCGGAGCACGCGAGAGAAGCATTGGGCCTTCACACGCAACAGAGAAAAGCTCTCCCACCTATCTCTTGGAACGAGAGGTCCTTAAATCTATTGTGCAATTTTCCGAGCTGGCGCTTTCCTGGCAAGAACTGACTCCGGATGATTTTGCTGACCCAGAGCTACATAATCTTTTTCAAGTGATAAGAGAGAAAAAGGAGGGGCTCGCCTCCCTCTCGAATCTTGTCGCTGATGCACCACCTGAGCTCGCAGCCTTGATTACTGAGTTGACTGTTGAGCCGATGCGCGTGACCGAGCCCACCAGCCATTTCATGGAGAGCCTCATCGCTCGCCTTCGCGAGGTATCCGTGACCAGAAAGATTTCCGAATTGAAATCTTCGCTCCAGCGCCTTGATCCAGAATCGACTGACTATGCCCCTGCTTTCGCCGAGTTGATTGGGCTGGAAGCGCTCCGTCGCTCCCTCCACGAGAAGGGTCTGGGCGAAGCGCTCTTGTGATGCGATAAAGTACGCCCCGTTCATTCCCCGATAGCTCAATTGGCAGAGCAGCCGGCTGTTAACCGGCAGGTTCTTGGTTCGAGTCCAAGTCGGGGAGCGCTTAACTCAATGATTCTCAAGTGGCGATAATCTTTTTCCCAGGAACTTTTGAGGCGAGGGAGTGATATTTACCTCATGATTCTGACCTCCAATCGGCGAGCGATACTCGCGTTTGTAGCCGGTATGGCTGTTGCTGGCGGAGGCGCCTATGCGGTCACCTCGACCACCCCAAAACTCTCTGCATGTGTAGATAATCGAACAAAAGTCATGTACTTAACGGATAAGAGTCGATGCCCCGTCGGGCGCACCTTGGTCTCATGGAATGTATCTGGCCCAGCAGGCCCAGCCGGCCCAGCCGGTGTCGACGGAGTAACGAAGGATAATTCTGGAAATCTCTCCATTAAAGATATTGCCAAAAAAGTACTACCAACTGTCGTATCGATTTCGGTCACTGCATCTACAGGCAATGGTACTGGATCTGGTTCGGTGATTCGAAGCGATAGCACAAAGAGCTTTATCGTTACTAACAATCACGTAATCGATGATGCGGTTTCAGGGGGAAAGGTCACCGTCGAGTTCCAAGATGGAACTGAACTCTCCGCAACTATACGAGGCAGAGATATTGCCTACGATTTGGCAGTCCTTCAGATTGCAAAAGGAAATCTTCCGACGATAAATATTGGAGATTCATCAAAAACTGTCATAGGTGATCTCTCTGTTGCTATCGGTTCCCCGCTTGGCCTCACGGGGACCGTGACCAGTGGAATCATTTCTGCTCTCAATCGACCAGTCCTTGCCGGTAGCAATGATCGCGCTTCCTACATCGATGCGCTCCAAACAGATGCTGCCGTTAACCCAGGAAATTCAGGTGGACCGTTGGTTAATGGCCAAGGGGAAATGATCGGGGTTAATTCTGCAATTGCAGCGCTCGGTTCTTCCTCTTCGGGAAATATTGGTTTGGGATTTGCGATACCTATCAATCAGGCGATGCGAGTAGTTAACGAAATTATCGAGACCGGAAAATCTACGCGACCACTACTCGGAGTCAATTTCGATCCAAGTTATAACGGCAACGGCAAAATTCTCGGATTGGTGCGTGATGGAGCCGCCCAGAAAGCCGGCATCCCGGTCAATAGCATCATTAAGTCAATCGATGGATTTGTCATCAAGAGCGATATCGATGCTGTGGTCCGAATTCGCTCCTATGCGCCAAATAGCACTGTTTCTATCACTGTGGAATTGCCTGGTGGCGAGCTAAAAACGTTTTCAGTCACCTTGGGCTCTGCCTTGGCAAATCAGTAACACCGACGAAATCTCCTACGGAGTAGGCTTATCGCATGGCTGAATTTCATTTGAAAATCTCACTTCCAGATCGACCAGGTTCGCTTGGGTCGGTTGCTTCGGCAATTGGATTTGCGGGGGGAGACATTCGTAAGTTCACCGTCGTAAGCAATGAAGGTGGCAAGGGAATTGATGATGTAGTCGTAGCAATCCCTGGAACAGACCCAACCGACTTGCTCAATGTCTTGGGGCAGATAGGTGGCGTTGACGTGCTATCAATTGAGTTAATCAAGTAGTCGAGTAAAAGTTAGGTAAATATTAGATAAATCTGTTGAGCGCGCGTTCAGTATTAAATGGCGTTACCCGATCGTGTGAAAGTTCCAAAAGTCGATTCCATTTTGAGGTTCTCTCGGAGCGGTGGGTAGATCCAACCTTTATCTGTCCGGCGCCCGATCCAGTTGCCAGATCAGCAAGCCAACTCTCTTCAGTATCTCCTGAGCGTGCAGAGACAACTGTGTTCCACCTATGAGCCTTAGCCTCCTTGAGAGTGGAAAGCGCGGCGAAGAGCGTTCCTGCTTGATTAGGTTTTATCAATATGGAGTTTGCCTCACTCTTACCAATTCCCAAACGTAATCGATTGAGTTGTGTTGCATATCGATCATCTCCAAGAACCTGGACTTGCGAGGTAAGTTGGCTCTGCTCGCTCCATCCTTCTTCATCATCTTCGGCCGCGCCATCTTCAACAGAAATAATTGGATACTCTGTAATCCAACCTCGCCAGCGGGCTACGAAACTGGTCGAGTCGAGTCTGACTTCCGCGCCGCTTTCATGAACTACATAATTTTTTCCATCAAAGAGTTGGCTTGCTGCGATATCTAAAGCGATGTGCGCTTTGCCAGTGAGCTTTGCGTTCTCAATCGCATCGGCGACAAGGGCTATTGCCTCCTCATCTCCCGAAAGTTTTCCAGTTAAACCTCCTTCATCTGCAACTAGGGAGACATCAAAACCTTTTTTTGCGAGGATCTTTTTTGCCTCTTCACGAATCTTCCAGATCCATTCAAGCCCCTCTTGGAAGGTGGAAGCCAGTGTCGGTATCGCCAAAATATCTTGAAGGTCGATTGCGCGTCCGGCATGTGCACCGCCAGAGAAGATGTTGATCATAGGCAAAGGAAGTGAGGATTTAGCGCCCACATGTTGCGCAATCACTTCGTATGGTTGGACGTGGGCTCGTTTGGCATAAGCCAGCCAGGTAGCCAGAGTTATTGCGACCGGGATATGTCCACCGTAGCGCGATTGCGTCGGGGTCGAATCAAAACTCCGTAGCGTTCGATCTAATTCGAAGAAATCGTTACCTGTAATGCCGATTAAAGCTGGAACGACCTCTTTAGTAAAAGTGGCAATTGCATCCGTCACACCGAGACCATCGAAAGAGGTTTTACCGTCACGCAAGAAGAGCGCCTCATGACTGCCGGTACTTGCACCAGAGGGTGCGATGGCCGTGGCTGCATGTGAGCCAATGTGCACTCGGGCAGCGACAGTTGGAGTACCTCGCGAATCAAGAGCTTGCCAGAGGTCAATACGAGTGATCTCGGCCAACGTTACAAAACTCCAAATTTGGCAAAGGCTTCACTAGGTGACATACCCTCTTTTACCGCTTTGCGGAAGAGGTTCTCACCAGAGTTCTTCTCTTCGACAAATGCGATTACTTGAGGAATCAATGCATTGGGAACGACAACTACACCATCGACATCCCCCACGATTAAATCACCAGGATTGATACTGACGCCATCTATTTCTCCTGGCACGTTATGTGCGACAACTTCGTAGCGACTGTTGATATCAATCGGCCAGGTGCCGGTACCAAAAACTTTAAACCCCAGGGCGCGAGTACGAGCGACATCACGAACAGGTGCGTCGGTGAGCGCACCAGCTGCTCCTTTGAACTTGCATGCATTGGAGAGCAACTCGCCCCAGAGCGCTGATTTATGGAGTCGAGCTGAAGGTTTGATAAATACATCATCTTTTCCGATTGCATCTAACGCTTTAAGTAATCCCACGTATGGCACTTCAGGAGCGGCATCGACTGGTTCGAGACGTACGGGAAATGCGTACCCCATCATCACGCCCTCCCCGGAGATCATCGCAATATCTGAACCCAAGACTTGGTTTCGATACCCCAAGTGATCGAGGCAATCTGAGGTGAGGGCGGCGTTAAATATTGGGCGCAAGGGCTCAAGGTCAGGGCGCAATAATGCGTTGTCAGGTGCGGTCATGTGCCAAAGGGTAGAGCCCAGGCCAGGGGCAGCGCGATAGCCCATGAAGTATCAAGGTGGGGTTGAGAGTCAGGAGAGGGTGAAGAGGAAAAATATACGAAAAATGGGCTCTGTTTTCGGTCATATAAATTGACAAGTCCCAGGTTATGAAGAACGCTTTGTCCAGTAGTTCTGCTACACCAAACCCTCGCAGAGAATGGAATATGGATGCGTAAAAGCACATTGAAATTCGTTGCAGGTCTATTTGCTATCGCACTTCTAGCC
>VGAL01000048.1 GCA_016870715.1 Actinomycetota bacterium
GTATTTATGAGAGTGGAACTGCAGCAATCATCACGAAAGAGGCCACGGGATCTTTTGCGGCGATACATAATCGAATGCCACTCTTTCTACCGGAAGATGATTGGGAGTTTTGGCTCGATTCACGGGTGAAAGATGTGAGTGCGCTACAGGGAGTATTACGTGAGGGGCTATCTCCGGAGGCTGCCGGGCTTATTGCAGATCCGGTCTCGACGCGGGTAAATAAGATTGCCAACAACGGCGCCGAGTTGATTGCGCCGATTGAATTGGGAGAGCAGCAGACTCTGCTGTAAGAGTCTGAGCATTTGCGGGTCTGAGCATTTAAGGGTCTGATCGTTTGAGATTTCAAAGCTGTAAACGCTCCGGGAATATCTCACCTGACTCAGCGGTTACTCAGAGTATGGCGGTAAAGTGCTCAGTTATGGCAAAGCCTCCGATACCGGCGACAGGGGCAAACTCTGCGCTGCCGGTAGCGCGAGGTGATCTAACAGCACGTTTTGAACGCGATGCGCTCCCATTTCTTGATGCTCTGTATAGCGCCGCGCTCCGGATGACAAAGAACCCCGAGAACGCTGAAGATCTAGTTCAAGAGACCTATGCTAAAGCTTTCTCTTCATTCCATCAATTTACCGAAGGCACCAATCTTCGCGCCTGGCTCTACCGAATTCTTACCACCACCTTCATCAATATCTATCGAAAAGAGCAACGTCAGCCGCTGATAGCTGATGGTGAATTGGAAGAGTGGCAAATCGCTGAAGCCGCAACTCATACCAGCGATCAGGGCAAGTCTGCTGAAGTAGAAGCGCTCGAACAATTACCAGATAGCGATATCAAAAATGCCCTTCAAGAATTGCCCGAAGAGTTTCGGCTAGCGGTGTACTTTGCGGATGTTGAAGGGTTCTCTTATAAAGAGGTAGCCGAGATTCTGAATATCCCTGCGGGAACTGTGATGTCACGCTTACATCGTGGTCGAAAATCACTTAGAGAATCCCTTGCTGACTATGCGAGAGATCGAGGATATGTGAAGCGAGGTGAGGGCCAATGAGTTGCGGAAATCACCACAACACTCCTTGCACTGATGTTCTTCATGCAATCGTTCTCTACATCGATCACGAGATCGCCGACCAGGCGAGCGTGCAGGCAATTGAACTTCACATCCAAGAATGTCCACCATGTGCTGCTCGAACTGCCCAAGAGGCGCTAATCAACCAGCAGCTCAAGGCGCTTCTTAATCGCTCTTGCCGCGAAGAGGCACCTGAGCAATTGCGAAATAATGTCACTGCATTCATCCGCGAGCCATCGAATCAGCCCTATCTGCAATGGACTCAATCAATCACCTATACCGAAATCACAACTGACTCCTTCACGCACACTCATGTCGAGATTCATGAGCGCTACGAAGAGGAGTAAGCCGGTCTAAATCCGCGCTAAACCCTTCTTTAATCCGCGCTGAACCCTTCTTTAATCCGCGCTAAACCCACGCTCAATCCGTGGAATGCAAGCCACTCTCCACTAAGTTGTTAGATGTGATTCATACGATCCGAGCAGAGATGGTCGCTAATGTCCTGGAAGTTTCGGTGGCAGATGGCGATCGGATCTCTGTTGGCGACACCTTACTTCTACTGGAATCGATGAAGATGGAGATTCCAGTCTTGGCCGAAGTTGCTGGTGAGGTTGTCGAAGTCGCCGTATCTGTTGGTGATGTCATTCAAGAGGGTGATCCACTGGTTTTAATAAAAATTGAGAGCGCCCATAATGGAAAAAATTCACGATGAGTACTGAGCGATTTAGTGGCGCTGTAGGAATCTCACGAATGACCGTTCGCCATGGTGATACGGCAATCGCATTAGGAAGTGGCGATGTACCAGTACTTGGAACTCCACAAGTGATTGCGCTTGCCGAAAACGCAACGATAACTGCTCTCGCTGAACACCTAGAACAGAGTGAGACTACCGTTGGCGTCCACGTTGAGTTCAATCACCTAGCTGCATCAAGCGTTGGTGATGAAGTAATTGCGACTGCAACGGTAGTTGAAGGGAGTGTAAAAAAGATAATTTTCTCTGTGGAATGCCACAGCGGCAACCGATTAATTGCGAAGGGATTGATTACGCGAGTCTTGGTTGACCGCGTCTCTTTCATCGCAAAGGCCGCCGCTGAAGCGTTAACTCGTGGGAACTAGAAGTACCACTCACTACTTCTTGGTCGCCCAGAAGATGTCAGCAATCTCATCGATTTTTGCAAGTAGTTTCTCGGCAACGGCAACATCGTTAGTGCCCTTGGTGCCAGCGGCTCCAGCAAGTTTGGTTGCCTCGTTGAAAAGAGTGTGTAATTGCGGATAAGCCTCGAAGTGATTTGGCTTAAAGTAATCAGTCCATAAGACCCAGAGATGCTCTTTCACATGGTGTGAACGCTCTTCTTTGACTGCAACGGCACGAGATTTGAAATCTGGATCGCTGCTGGCGTGATACTTCTCCATAGCCGCTTTCACTGAAAGCGCTTCAATCTTTGCTTGAGCTGGATCGTAGACACCACAAGGAAGATCGCAGTGTGCGAAGAGGGTGGTGCGAGGTGCGAAAAAACTTCGCTTTTTTGCTGGCATTTTTGCTGACATGGCTACTCCTATTCACAATTTTTATTTCAACTATTCCATCTATTCCATCTACTGCATCTACTGTATCTATTCCGTACTTTTCGCTCTTTCTGCAGTAGAGCCTACCTCTCATAATCGTTACCCTCATCTTATGAAGCCAAACCAGCATCGCGGCCAGCCAGGGTTCTGGTCTCGACTCCTACTTCGTGGCGTTACCACCGCTGAAGTGGAGGGTGATTCAATGGCACCCACCTTCAATCGGGGTGACTGGCTTCTGGTCCGTCGATTCCCATCGACTTCCATGCCACGAGTACGCGTAGGGGATGTTCTGCTGATTGAACGAGAGTCGCAACCGGGAGCGCTCTTCATTAAACGCCTCACCGGCATTCGCGGTGATTCACCAAACCGCCACTATCCGACTTATTGGGTAGAAGGAGATAACAATGAGCTCTCCCAAGATTCACGGAGCTGGGGCGCGCTTGATGGTGAGGAGATCGTTGGCAAGGTCCTATTTAGATATCGCCGCGCGCGGAACTAGCGTTGGAAAGCTTCGAAGATAAGAGCTTTCTGCTCTTCTTCGTGTAGATGATGATTTCCAGTAGCTGGCGCTGCAGATGCCAGACGTGATACTCGGCGAACAGTTCGTCCATCAAGCAGTTCCATTGAGTTGAGCGCAAAGAATGGCCAGGCACCTTGGTTTGCTGGTTCATCTTGAACCCACAAGATATTTGCGCTCGGATGTTTTGCAATCTCTGCCTTGAATGCTGCAGCAGGGAATGGATAAAGCTGCTCAACGCGGACGATTGCAGTTGTAAGTTCATTGAGTTTTGCTCGCTCAGCGAAAAGTTCGTGATAAATCTTGCCGGAGCAGAAAATCAATCGGGTCGCATTGTTGACCATTGGATCTGGAATCACAGTTTGGAAATGTCCAGAGGTGAAATCTTCTAACTTGGACGCTGCTGCTTTTAAGCGGAGCATCGACTTTGGCTCGAAGAGGATGAGCGGACGGCGCGCTGGATTTGCCATATGCCAGCGAAGTAAGTGGAAGTATGAAGCCGGGCTTGATGGCTGCGCTACTGTCATATTGTTCTCAGCGCAGAGTTGAAGGAATCGCTCAATTCGTGCCGATGAATGATCTGGTCCTTGTCCTTCATAACCATGAGGCAAGAGCATCACCAGAGATGAACGCTCACCCCACTTCTGCAGCGCTGATGAAATGAATTCATCGATGATGGTTTGAGCGCCGTTAGCAAAATCACCGAACTGCGCCTCCCAGAGAACGAGCGCATCGTCACGTTCGACCGAGTACCCATATTCGAATCCAAGTGCAGCGTATTCAGAGAGCAGCGAGTTCACAACAAAGAATTGATTCTCATTGGAAATCAATCCCCGAAGTGGAATCCATTCGCTACCGTTATTTCCATCGACAATCACGGCATGGCGTTGACTGAAGGTGCCGCGCCCAACATCTTGTCCGGCAAGGCGGATGTGCTTACCTTCTAACAGAAGCGAACCAAAGGCGAGCGCCTCACCCATTGCCCAATCAATTGTCCCTTCGTTGAGCATCTCCACGCGGCGTGAGAGCTGTGGCAAGAGTTTCGAGTGCACGGTGAATCCTTCAGGGATAGCAACTTGGGTCGCCGCAATCGCTCGAGCTGTATCGGCCGAAATCGCTGTCTTTGCCTCTTCAGGAGCGAGAACGCTCTTTGCATCAAGAGTTGGAGCGCTCGCCTCTTTGTTATGCACGGCAGCGAAGATGGATTCAAGTTGAGCTTGGAAATCTTTGGTGACCTCGTCTGCCTCTTCCATCGTGATATCGCCACGTCCGACGAGCGCCTCGATGTAGAGGGTACGGGTAGTCCGTTTTGCATCAATAAGTTTGTACATCAATGGTTGAGTGAAACTTGGCTCGTCGCCCTCGTTATGTCCACGACGTCGGTAGCAGATCATGTCGATGACGACATCTTTATGGAATGCCTGGCGATACTCGTATGCCAAGCGGGCCACTCGAACACATGCCTCTGGGTCGTCGCCATTAACATGGAAAATCGGCGCCTGCACCATGCGCGCGACATCTGTTGCATAGGTTGATGAACGTGCCGCGCTTGGCGATGTAGTAAATCCAACTTGGTTATTGATGACGATATGAAGAGTTCCACCAGTTCGATAGCCAGCTAATTGCGAGAGATTGAGCGTCTCGGCAACTACACCTTGCCCAGCGAATGCAGCATCGCCATGAAGAAGGATTGGAACGACAGAGAATGCATCGCGAATATTGATCTTGTCCTGCTTGGCGCGGACGATTCCTTCGAGTACTGGGTTGACTGCTTCAAGGTGTGATGGGTTAGCAGCAAGGTAAACCTTCGTTTGCGCGCCAGAATCTGCCGTAAAGACAGATTGCGTTCCGAGGTGATACTTCACATCTCCTGAACCTTGTACGGAATTATCTTGGTAATGGCCTTCGAACTCTTGGAAGATCTGGCCATGTGGTTTGCCTGCGACGTTTACGAGCACATTGAGACGGCCACGGTGCGGCATTCCGATACAGACTTCATCAAGTTTCTCTTCGGCTGCCGCAATCAAGATTGCATCAAGGATAGGAATGACCGATTCGCCACCCTCAAGTGAGAAGCGTTTCTGTCCAACGAACTTAGTTTGTAAGAATGTCTCAAACGCCTCTGCGCTATTGAGTTTGTGAAGGATCCGAAGTTGTTCCTCGCGATCCATTCGCTCTACCGGCACCTCAAGTCGCGCTTGCATCCACTTACGTTCTGCAGGGTTACTCAAGTGCATATATTCGATACCGATGGTGCGACAGTAGGCGTTGCGAAGAATGCCGAGGATGTCGCGTAATTTCATAAAAGGTTTGCCACCGAAGCCACCTGTAGCTACTTCACGATCAAGATCCCAGAGGGTCAGGCCGTGAGTGACCGTGTCGAGATCGGGGTGGATTCGTAATTTAAATTCGAGCGGATCAACATCTGCCATAAGATGTCCACGGCTGCGGAAGGCATGGATAAGTTCTTGGACTCGCGCAGTCTTATGGATGTCATCATCCTTGCTGCGATCAAGATCGGTATTCCAGCGGATTGGTACGTAAGGAATGCGAAGTGCGGTGAAAATCTCGTCATAGAAACTGTCGGCGCCTAGCAGGAGCTCATGAATACGACGGAGGAAGTCCCCTGATTGAGCGCCTTGGATGATGCGGTGGTCGTAGGTGCTGGTGAGCGTTACCACCTTGCTCACTGCCATTCGCGAGAGAGTCTCTTCGTTTGTTCCCTGGAACTCTGCTGGGTACTCCATCGAACCGACGCCAAGAATGAGTCCTTGGCCTTCCATCAATCGCGGTACCGAGTGAACCGTGCCGATTGTGCCGGGGTTAGTGAGTGAAACAGTTGTGCCTGCGAAATCCTCAACAGTGAGCGAACCTGCTCGCGCCTTCTTGATAAGGGATTCATAGGTCTCAAGGAATTGGGCGAAATCCATCGCCTCGCACCCTTTTATGGAGGGGACGAGTAGTTGGCGCGTTCCATCAGATTTTGCTAAGTCAATTGCGATACCAATATTGATGTGATCTGGCCTACCAATCGCAGGCTTACCTTCGATAGTTGTGTAATATGCATTCATCTCCGGCATTGCGCGAAGCGCTTTCACCATTGCATAACCGATGAGGTGAGTGAATGAGACTTTTCCACCCCGGGCACGTTGCATGTGATTGTTAATGACGATTCGATTATCGACGAGCAACTTGGCGGGTATTGTACGAACACTTGTTGCAGTCGGAACGTTTAATGATGCTTCCATGTTGGTAACAACTCGCGCCGCGGTGCCGCGTAGTGGATCAACATGTCCTGCAGAGGGCGACTCAACAACGGGTGCGCTCTTTTGAATGGGTTGTGCGGGAAGGGGAGTTGATGTTCGCGGCGCTTTTGAAATTACCGATTGTTGGTGTGCAGCAGCGCTAGCAGGTGCAACCGGTGTAGCAGGTTGTGCAGCAGCGCTAGCAGGTGCAACCGGTGTAGCAGGTTGTGCAACAGCAGCCGGTGCAGGTTTTGAAGTAGGTGCAGCGGATGCAGTTGGTTGTGCAGGAGCGCTAGGAGCGCTAGGAGATTGTGCTGGCGCGCTCGCACGCTTGGGCGCAGGTGGATGTCCGCCAGAAGCGGGAAGAGTTAATCCGGGAGGAAGTTGAGATGCAGTCGCAGGCGCAGTGGGATTGGAAGCGGATGGACGTTGCGCTCCAGTCGGAGCGTTTCCATGACCGATTGTGTGAGCGGTAACTCCATTACTTGAACCGCTCGCAGCACTTGAGCCACCTGTTGCCGTATGTCCGCCACGTGCAAAGAAGGCTTTCCATTGACTATCTACCGATTCGGGATTGGCTAAATACTTCTCATACATCTCATCGACGAGCCATTCATTGGCGCCGAAATCCCCAGCGAAGTCTGTAGTCGACACTGACTCTCCCAGTACTTGTTTAAGGTAAGGGTATCGAGGTGCGGGGGTAGTTATCACCCGGATTGCTCCTTACCAGGGGTGGGGTTCCTCAAGTTTCGCTCCTGACGACCGCCACTCGCCTCTAAAAAACCCTTCGCCCTCCTTCACCGCCTCGCGCCCCGTGGCGCTCTCACTTCCGCAAAGCGTCCCTCGCCCCCTCAGGGGCGGCGACCCCCCTGTGTTGCCGAACGAGCGCTCGCCGTGAAGAGTAAGGCCATGGTGCGGGCGCTAGTCACGGGGGGATCGCGGGGTTTGGGCTTCGAGGTTGCCAGAGGGCTACTTGCTCACGGAATCGAGACCACCATCCTTGGTCAGAGCGCAGAGAACGTGGCGAGGGCATCGCGAGAGCTAGGTATTTCAGGAATTACTTGCGACGTTCGGGACTTCAACCGTCTGCAGGAAATCAAATCCCAGCATCAACCATTCGACATCATTGTGCTCTCACATGGCGTGATGTCAGAGAAAATGTCAAAGACTTTGAAGGCAACGAAAGAGGATTGGGATCGAACGATTGATATCAATCTTTCTGGTGTATTTAATGTGGTGAATACTTTTGCCGACCATATGGTTGAGCAGCGAAATGGTCGAGTCATTGTGTTTAGCGCATGTCTTGGGCGTATGTCAGGGCCAGGCAATGCAGGCGGACTTGCGCCATATCGAATTAGCAAGGCAGGAGTGAATGCTTTTGTTCGCAATTTCGCCCACGAAACCGGATTAGGCGCACGCGGCGTACTTGTTGATG
>VGAL01000049.1 GCA_016870715.1 Actinomycetota bacterium
CTTGGGGAAATATGTATGAGTTCTCAATCACGGGGGCTCTTGCGTTTACCTTTGCTTATCTTGTTGCATCTTTAAAGTATGAAGTGCAATGGCTCGGCATCTTGATCACATTTGCCTCACTTTTGACGCTAGGTACTGCAGTGACCTTGTTATATGTCCCGAGCGCCCCACTGGTACCTGCACTTAAGTCGCCCTGGTTAGTAATTCATGTTTCAGCAGCGATTATCTCTGGCGGTGTTTTCTTACTAGCAAACTGCATCGCTGCCGCCTATCTAATCTTGGAACAGATGGAGAAGAAACGCGCAGGTGCCCGACCAGAGTGGGCAATGCGGTTACCAAAACTTGAAACACTTGATCAACTCTCTTATCGATTGGTGGCGCTGGTCTTTCCACTCTGGACCTTTGCAATTATCGCCGGTGCAATTTGGGCTGAAGCTGCATGGGGCAGATATTGGGGATGGGACCCCAAGGAGACCTGGTCGTTTATCACTTGGGTGGGTTATGCCGCTTATCTTCATGCGCGGGTAACTGCAGGCTGGAGAGGCAAGCGCGCTGCATGGCTCTGCCTTATTGCGGGTTCTACCTTCTTATTTAATTACATTTACGTCAATATTTGGGGAACTGGAAAGCACACCTATTCGGGGCTTTAGATTGAAGTGATTAGAGTTTCCGCAAGAAATCGGGATTGTCATCGGGTGGAATAATTTTTTTAGGGGGCTTTCGCCATCCACCATTGCCCCGTCCGCGTTCTTTGCCTAGAACCAACCAGGCAATACTCACAATTGGTGAGGGGCTGAAGAGAACAATGAGAAGTAACCAGGCCCACTTCGGAAGTTTTTGCACCTCTTCTTGCGGAGTTCGAGCGCAATCGACAAAGGCATACACCGTGATTGCGATTGAAATGAGAAGAAGAATGCGAACCATGTCTGTAAGTATATAAGGAAAAGAAGTTATGCGCTCAGGACAAATCCGGCACCATAGACAATGGCGAAAAGTAGTTGAAAAAGCGCTGTGTGCTGTAGAAGCGCGATGAGATCTCTGCCACCAGCACCTTTCAAAACGCGAATGCAGAGGAAGAAGGATAGTGGGAGTAGAAGCGCAGTAATTGCTGCCCATGGTTTATTAAAAGCAGTAAATACCCCGATGAGATTACTTCCTAGAATGAGAGCTGAATAAAAGTATCGAGTTGGCCGCTCACCCATAAGTACTGCAAGAGTCTTCTTTCCCAGCTGAGAATCTTTAGCTCGATCGCGAAGATTATTGAGAACGAGAATTGCACAAGCCTGCGCTCCGACCGGTATCGCGGCAAGAAGTGCAAGCCAGGTTATTCTCCCGCTTTGCACGTAATACGTTCCCATAACTGCAATCACTCCAAAAAAGATGAAGACCGATATCTCACCCAGAGCTCGATAGCCATAAGGATTCTTGCCTCCTGTGTAACCCCAGGCAGCGATGATTGATAGCGCTCCAACTGGAATTAACCAGAGCGAAGTTCTTAGCGCGAGAGCCAATCCAAAAACGCCGGCAAGAGCGAAGAAGGTAAAGGCGATGTTCCGCACTTTTGTTGGTTCTGCCTTGCCACTTCCCACAAGGCGCATCGGTCCAACTCGCTCAGTATCAGTACCTCTTATCCCATCGGAATAGTCATTCGAATAGTTGACGCCAACCTGCAGTGTGAGCGCGACCAAAAGCGCTAAAAGTCCGTTACTCCAAAGTGGTGTGGGTGCAGCAAGAGAGGTGCCTACGAGGACAGGAGCAAGGGCTGCTGGGAGAGTTCGAAGTCGCGCGCCACCTATCCATTCGGTGATAGTCGCCATATTCGTTCAACTCTCTCTTCGGGTTGGGTGACTTAGGTAGATCAAATCTCTTCTGTTGCCTTTGCATTAGCTAAGAATTGATGGTCAATCTTTCCATTTGCCTTAACGGGAAGTTCTGAGAGTAGTAGGAGTGAGCGAGGCGCCGCCACTTTGCTGATCCCTTGAGCGACCAACTCTCTGATCTGAGGAAGCATCGGGCCATGGTGGTCATTACTTATCGTCATGATCACGCGCAAACTTTCTCCCCACTCTTTGTCAGGCACTCCCATGACAAGAATCTCACTTGTTGGAAAATTCTCACGTAGCAAATCAGCGACACGATTCGGAGAGAGCTTTTCGCCACCGGAGATGATGACGTCATCAGATCTCCCGTGTACAACCAATTTTCCATCGCTACTTAATTCACCTTCATCGCTTGTGATGAACCAACCATCGACAAAGGAAGTACTTGTTCCGTAGTCATCATCAAAATATCCCTCTGCTTGCATTGGTCCTTTGAGGGCAACCGTTTTTCCATCTATAAATTTCACTTCAACGCCAGGAAGTGCTCTGCCATCGTAGATACAACCGCCACACATCTCGGTCATACCGTAACTTGTAACAAGGGGGATCCCGGCGCTAGCGGCTTCCTGCAGAAGTTGTGCGGGCACAGCAGCTCCGCCAATCAAGACTTTCTTCGCATTGGCAAGAAGTTCAAATTGTTCTCCTCGTTCTCGGAGCGCTCGATACAGCTGAGTGGGCACCACCGAGATGAATTCCGCACCTTGCTCCAAAGGCTCCGAATTATTATCAATCGAACGGAGTAATTGATTAACACCAGCGATGTGATTGAGTGGAAGTGAGAGCGACCAATGATCGCCCTTGGTTACACCTAAGGTTTGATTGCTCAGCCGTGCACTTGCCCTCAGTGCACTCGCACTCAGTGCGACTATTTTTGGGGCGCCAGTTGAGCCGCCCGTTTCGATGAGAAGCGCAACGTTCTCTCCAACCTTTTCATGGGGCAAGGCAGTGAGAGCAACTGCTGGGCCACCCGAAAGGGCGCTTGCAAGCGCATCGCGAAGTCGCAAGGTATCGACAGTTACCGGGTCGATTCGCTCTACTTTTCTCACGCCTCTAGGCTATCGCCTGTGAGTAAACCGATTAAAAGAGAGCCTGGTAGTCGTGATATTCCTGCTTGGGAGCAGATAGGGGAGTACAGCGACATCATTTATCAGCGCGCTGAGGGCATGGCAAAAATCACCATTAATCGCCCCGATGTCCGTAATGCATTTCGCCCCGAGACGCTCGCACAATTACAAGAAGCATTCAATATCGCGCGTAATGATGACAGCGTTGGTGTGATTATTTTTACCGGGGCCGGAAGTGAAGCTTTCTGTTCTGGTGGTGATGTCATGGTCCGCGGTGACGATGGTTATATCGGTAGTGATTCGCTTGGTAAAAAAGGTATCGGTCGCTTAAATGTTCTCGATCTTCAAGTGCAGATTCGGAGGACTCCCAAACCAGTCATCGCAATGGTTGCTGGTTGGGCGATCGGAGGGGGACATGTCCTCCATGTCGTCTGCGACATCACAGTTGCTGCGGAGAATGCGAAGTTCGGTCAGACCGGCCCGATGGTTGGTTCATTTGATGGCGGTTACGGCGCTGGTCTGCTTGCTGCACATATTGGTCAGAAAAAAGCGCGCGAGATTTGGTTTATGTGCCGCCAATATGATGCAAACGAAGCTCTTGAAATGGGATTAGTGAACACCGTCGTGCCAGTAACCGAGTTAGAAGCAGAGACTGTGTCATGGGCACGTGAGATGTTGCGACACTCACCGCTAGCGCTCCGCTTGCTCAAAGCGGGTTTGAATGCGGCAGATGATGGGTTAGCAGGTGTACAACAACTTGCCGGCGATGCCACGCTTCTCTTCTATCTAACTGAAGAAGGCCAGGAAGGTCGGAACGCTTTCCAAGAGAAGCGTCCACCTAACTTTGGCCAGTTTCCAAAGCGCCCGTAGCAATGCAACCTAGCGATTTGCTCTCCCGAATAAAAGTCATTGGAATTCCAACGCGTACCAACTTTCGCGGCGTGAGTCTTCGAGAAATCGCGCTGATTAAAGGGGAGAAACGATGGAGCGAGTTCTCACCTTTCAAGGATTATTCGGTTGAACGAGATGCATTGTGGTTACAGGCAGCGCTTGAATCGGCAAATCACGATTTTCCCGATCCAGTGCGTCAGCGAGTTCGGGTAAATGCCACACTTCCTGAAGTGCCAATTGAGCAAGTTGGTGAGGTGCTCTCTTGGTTCCCTGGTTCAACGACAATCAAAGTCAAAGTTGGCACAGCAAATGACGAGGAACGGATTCGAGAGGTGTTTCGAATAGTTCCAGAGGCACGTTTACGGCTTGATGCTAACGGACTGTTTTCGATTCACGAAGCTCAGAATTTTCTTACCTCGCTGTATAACAAGTATGGACATCACATCGAATATGTCGAACAACCTTGTGCATCTCTCTCTGAAAATGAAGCATTAACAGTGCCGATTCCTCTAGCTATCGATGAGAACCTTCGTCTCGGAGAAGATCTTGGTGAAATCAACAGAATTGCTGACGTAGTAATTGTAAAGGTTGCCCCACTTGGAGGAATGACCCGTGCTCTCAATGTCATCTCAAAGTTAGATAAACCTGTTGTAATTTCTTCAGCATTAGAGAGTAGCGTTGGATTAGCTACGGGAATCGCGCTAGCAGCCCACTTGGCTGACGATGTAATTTGTGGATTGGGAACTGCTGCTCTACTCGACTCGGATTTGGTTAAGGACCCCCTCCTTCCTCAAAACGGTTTTGTATCTGTTACAGAGGTTGAGATTGATGATGCTGCTCTAGCACGATTTCAACTTCCGCAAGAGCAGTCGGAGTGGTGGCATAATCGCATTGCTAATGCATATGCGAAGTACTTAGAAAATATCGATCGGGGGGAGTCGCGATGACTGCGTCGAATTACACTCCTTCTCCAGTTTTAGGCGAAGTGATTGTTGATCAACTTATTCGTCTTCGCGTGAGGGATGCGGTGATCTCTCCAGGATCGCGCAACGCTCCTCTGACAATGGCGCTCTGGCGAGCGGCGAGTAGAGGAGAGATTCGGCTACATACTCGGATTGATGAGCGGAGCGCGGCATTTCTTGCCCTCGGCATTGCAAAAGCCACTGGTTTGCCTGCGCCAGTTATCTGCACCAGCGGTAGCGCCGCAGCAAATTTTTATCCCGCACTCCTAGAAGCTCACCATGGGGGATACCCACTCGTTGCGATTACGGCGGATCGTCCAGCTCGACTTTGGGAGAGTGGTGCAAATCAGACGACTACTCAGGTGGGAATGTTCGCTGGCGCTGGTGTGAAGTCTTTGAATCTTGCGGCGAACGGGTCAGAGATCGGAGAAGTGACGCGATGGCGCGAAGCAATTGCAAACGAGATTACGTTGGTAAGACCTGCACACATCAACGTTGAGTTTGATGAACCACTCGTAGGCTCCCTGGACTGGGTTGAAAATATTGATCAAGAGGTTGCCATTCCATCCTCTCCCAAGGTTCACGTTAAGAAATTAGCGAAATACCATCAAAAAGGAGTGATTATCGTTGGCCATGATGCTGGTGGCGTTGAATATGAATCAATCCTGAAATTCTCTCAAGCAACTGGTTGGCCAATCCTCTCGGAGAATCCACTAATGGGTGCTGACCTAATCCCA
The DNA here is from genome assembly GCA_016870715.1 of Actinomycetota bacterium. Taxonomy (GTDB): domain Bacteria; phylum Actinomycetota; class Actinomycetes; order Nanopelagicales; family Nanopelagicaceae; genus IMCC26077. The sequence continues at coordinate 5,535 of VGAL01000049.1, forward strand.
CATGCATCGTTGATACTGGCAGATGGAGAACGTAGAAAGACTTTATGTCCTGAGATTGTGATGACAATTGGTCGACTTACTCTCTCACGTGCAATCAACGCTTTCGTAAATAGCGGCGCGTATCAAGTGGCAGTCGATCCACGAATTGCAGTAGTTGATACCAAACGAAGTGCAGATGAAATTCACTTCGCCTTACCGGAATTAGCGGGGCAGGTAACTCCTGACCCAACCTGGCGCCATCATTTCGAAGAATTCGCTCACAGAATCTCAAAGAAACTCCCTGCGCTACTTACGCAATGGTCGGAAAGCTCAGCGATTAGAACCGTTACCCACAAAATTCCTAACGAATCCACGCTCTTTGTCTCATCTTCGCGACCCATCCGAGATATCGAAGCATTTTCCGTTAATCGCTTGGGAGTCGAAGTACTTGCAAATCGAGGCCTTGCTGGAATTGATGGAAATATTTCGACGGCGATGGGCATTGCCCTTTGCAGAGGGCGCACTTATGCGATTGTCGGTGACCTCGCCTTTTTGCACGATGTCAACGGATTACTTTTGGGTGGAGATGAACAACGGCCAAACCTCACGGTCATCGTAATCTCTAATGATGGTGGTGGAATTTTCTCAACTCTGCCGCAGAGCGATGCCCCAGGTTTCGAAAAGATTTTCGGAACTCCGCATGGAAGAGATATTGTAAAAATCTCAGAGGCATATGGAATTAATGCAATCAGCGTCCGAACGCTTGATGCACTTACCTCTCAACTTGCAAGAGGAACAAATGGAATTCGCGTGATTGTTTGTGAGATGCCTGATCGCCAAAGTAATGCTCAACTACTAAAGAGGATTACTGAGTCTCTAGCGCTTCTCTAATCGGTAGTAATTTAGCTTGGCTCTCACCATATTCTTTTGCTGGATCTGAGCCTTGCACAATTCCGCATCCGGCGAGGAGGCGAATCTCCCGAGGATTCTTCGCCTCTATTTGCGCGCATCTCAGAGCAATTCCAATCTCGCCTTCACCATTGCTATCTATCCAGCCAACAGGACCTGCATAACGTCCACGTGACATCTCTTCAATCTCCTTGATTGCTTTCTGTGCCGCTGGCCGAGGGGTGCCACAAACGGCTGCAGAGGGGTGAAGTTCGCGGACCACTGTGAAGAGGTCTGCCGGCGCTAGTGAATCCGTTAATACTCCAGTGACATCCGTTGCTAGATGCATCACATTCGATAAATGGAGCACGAATGGGGTTTCGGGAACATTCGTAGAAGAGCAGAAGGGGGCAAGAGTCTGCGCAACTGAATCCACTGCATATTCGTGTTCTTCTAGATCCTTTGATGAACGCGCGAGGGATGCGGCTAGCGCGAGATCGCGTTCATCATTACCAGTCCGTTGGATTGTCCCAGCGAGAATTCGCGAGGTGACTAAACCTTTATTTAATCGGACTAATAATTCTGGAGTTGCTCCCACAAGGTTATCAATAGCAAAGATCCAAGTAGATCCATATTTCTCACGGAGCTTGTGCATGATATGGCGCGAATCGAAAGGTAAATCAGATTGGGCAATCAAGTCGCGAGCAAGAACGACTTTGGATATTTCTCCGTTATGGATACGTGCTAACGCTTTATTGACGTTAGCCTCCCATTGAGATGCCGAG
>VGAL01000050.1 GCA_016870715.1 Actinomycetota bacterium
AAAGATAACTTTGGCGCCAGTGGGTACATCAAAAGTTGATTGATGGCATGGACAGAGCAGATGTTTAGTGGTCTGCTCGTAGAGCGCGACTGGACAGCCCATGTGAGAACAGATTTTCGAGAAGGCGATGATTCCCTCGTGCGTCCAGGACATTCGCTCTTCAGAGAGTTTGAGTTCCGATGGACGTACCCGAATGAGAATCGAGGCATCTTTCGCGATGTCATTGAGTTTACGGTGCTCGGGATCTTTGATTTCAGGAAGAACGTGCACAATTGCACCGACCTCTAGATCCTCAGGACGTAATGGGCGATTGCCTGGATCGGTGACGATACGCACACCCTTGTCCCATGTGGTTTTCAAGAGCGACTGTTCTGGAAGTGGGCCAAGGTCACGAAGCAAGATAAGAGGAGAGAGCCCCACGAGACCAAGTGAGAGCCCCAGGCTTCGCTTGATGAGCGAACGTCGCCCCAGCTGAACTTTTGCAGCCTCGCCTTTTACTGTTTCTACAAATGATGCGCGATCTTCATCGCTGGAGCGCATTTCATGTCGTTGGGCGACTACTTCTTCATCTGGCATAAGTGTCTTAGCCCAATGGACAGCGCCTGCTCCGATAAAGAAGAGCGCAAAACCAAGGCCAGCGCCAATCCCTAGTTGATGAGCATTGGTGTTGCCAAGTACAGGAAGAAACACGAAGACATCAGTGGGAATCCAGATAAATGAGTAGATGAAGAGGAGCGTTCCGGCTGATGAGAGGAGGAAGAGAATTGAAACTTGTCGTTCAGCACGTTTCTCTGCAACTGGATCGGTATCAGCCTTGCGATGTACATGGTGAGGTAGACCTGGGTCTTGTAGTGGGGCAATCTCTTTCGACATTTCTCTTAACCCATTCCTCTCGTGGCCAAATTTCCTAGCGAGCCTTAGTGGCTAGCCAGACAGCGATACCAATTAACGAGCCAAGACCTAAAACCCAACCAAGAAGCCCTTCTGTTACTGGGCCAACTTTGCCGAGTGCAGCTCCACCATAACTTCCTTCGCTCTCCACCGACTTGACCCATTTGATGATCGAGAGTTTCTCCTCTGGGGTGAGCGCTTGGTCACCAAAGACTGGCATCGCTTGCGGACCTGTAATCATCGCTTCGTAGATATGAACGGGCTCAACACCCATGAGCGTCGGTGCATATTTGCCAGCAGTGAGCGCGCCACCTTGTGCAGCAGCGTTATGACACATCGCGCAGTTGGTGCGGAAAAGTTCTCCGCCTTCAGCGACATTTCCATCCCGTTCGTAATCCAATTGCTCCGCGGTGGGAATTGCAGGTCCTGGAGCTAATGAGGCGACATATGCCGCGAGCGCAGCAATTTCCTCAGGGGAGTAGACCGGTTTTTTACGCATTGCTTGCTGGCTCATATCGGCCATCGGCATTCGACCAGTTGCGACTTGGAAATCTACCGATGCTGCCCCAACCCCAATCAATGAAGGTGCGATTCCGCTGCCCTCAGCATTAAGGCCATGACATGAGGAGCAGCCACGCATGAAGATGCTCTTTCCCTCTTCGATCAGAGTTGATTTCGCATTACTTGCAGTGGCGTTGTTCGGGGTGGCGGCTATGGAATAGATGGCGCCGATGAGGAAAAGGCCAATCACTAATAGCGCAGGAGCCATTGCTCGATGGCGACGTTTACCTGAAAGCCACTTGAAGAAAGACACTAGAGCTCCCTTATTTCACTAGATAGATCGACGCAAAGAGCGCAATCCATACAACGTCAACGAAGTGCCAGTAGTATGAGACCACGATCGCTGTCGTTGCCTGCTTATGGCCAAATTTTCGGGAATAACTGGTACGGATGAGCACGATGAGAAAGGCGAGGAGTCCACCGGTGACGTGGAGTCCATGGAAGCCAGTGGTGATGTAGAAGACTGATCCGTAGGGATTTCCACTCAAGGTGATGTCCTCCATCACCAAATGTGCGTACTCGTAAATTTGTCCCGCGATAAAGAAGGCTCCCATAAGGAAGGTGAGGGCAAACCATTCGCGCATACCCCAACCCGAGATTTTCATCAAGCTTCCGGTGCGACGCGGTTGGTAGCGCTCGGCGGCGAAGACACCAAATTGACATGTCACTGAACTTAAAACCAGAACTGTGGTGTTGAGAGCGGAGAACGGAATCGCTAGCCGTTCGGTGTACTCGGCCCAAATTTCAGGCCCCTGCACCGAGCGCGTAGTGAAGTACATCGCGAAGAGCGCGGCGAAGAACATCAATTCACTGGAGAGCCAGACGATTGTTCCCACTGCAACCAAGTTCGGCCGAGTGGAGCTGGCATGGAAGGAATCTTGATGGTGGGTCGCGGTCGCCATGAGTGCGATTATTCCCGATTTTCCGCTCTGATATGGAGTTTTTATGGGCGAGCACGGGGGGCAAATTGGAGTGAATCTCATCACGCGAGCAGGGCGTGAGGTGCCTTGCTCGGCAGCCTTGCCAACAGGGCAAGGCAGGCCGGTTAGGATAGCGCCATGGCCGAAATGGGTTCGCTTACAGTCTTGATTTACTCTGACAATTCACTGGTCAGAGCCTCGGTGGTTCGCGCCATCTCTCCCGCTCCAGCGGCAGATTTGGGCGCATTCACCATTAAAGAGTTCGCAACTGCGCCTGCACTCAAGGATTATTTCGATGATAAAGGGCGAGCCGATCTGCTGATTGTCGATGGCGAGGCTTCTCCAGTTGGCGGCCTGGGCCTGGCACGGGAGATTAAGGATGAGGTGTACAACGCCCCGCCGATTGTCGGCATCATCGCCCGCGAAGCCGATCGCTGGTTAGCTACCTGGGCGCGCCTTGATGCAATTGCGCTCCATCCAATCGATCCCCGCGCGTTAGCGGGAGAAGTTGCTGCGCTATTGCGCAAAACAACTGCAGTCGCGACTGCAGCGCCGCATCACTAGAAAGAGATTCGCAGAATGAATAGCGCTTCGTGGGAGATTGCTCTAAGCGCACTTCGAATGAAAAGTGAACTCACCTTCGATGCGAGCAGAGCAATTATGGAAGAGATTCTCTCCGGGCAACGGAGCGTTGAGGAGATTGCCGAGTTCCTAACGCTCCACACAGAAAAGGGTGGCACCCCAATCGAAGTCTCTGGCTTCATTGATGCGATGTATGCACATGCCGCACCAATTACCGTCAATGGTCGTGCAGTGGACACTGTCGGAACAGGTGGCGATGGATTTCACACCATTAACATCTCTACTGCCTCTGCAATTGTGGCAGCAGCTGCTGGCGCGCGAGTGGTTAAACATGGCAATCGGGCCGCAACCTCACAATCAGGAGCGGCCGATGTTCTTGAAGCACTTGGTGTGAAGATTGATCTCAATGGGGAGCAGGTTGCACGACTGGTTGCTGAGGTAGGTATTGGATTCTGTTTTGCTCCGATGTTTCATAGCGCGATGCGTCATGCAGCCCCTGCCCGTAAATCTCTTGGGTTTCCCACTATCTTCAACATTCTTGGACCGTTATCTAATCCGGCACGACCGAGCGCATATGCAATTGGGGTAGCGAAAGCTCAAATGTTTCCGATTGTTGCGGAGGTGTTGCGCGAACGTGGAGTCGATGCTCTCGTCTTTCGAGGTAAAGATGGTCTCGATGAGATAAGCCTCTCCGAACCGACTGAGATTTTTCTGATTAGCCAAAATCGCTCTACTCTCCATGAAATCGATCCACAGAGGTGGGGGATTCCTCGCAATCCGCTTGAGTCTTTGCGCGGTGGAAGTAGCGAAGTGAATGCTGCGCTATTACGGGAAATCCTCGAAGGAAAGTCTGGGCCGATGCGCGATGTTGTCTTGCTTAATGCTGCTGCTGCGCTGATTGCCTTTGATGGAGAAGTTTCACAAGTGGAGATTAACGATCTTTTCATGAACGCGCTCGAGAGAGTCTCTGTAGCGATAGATAGTGGGAGAGCGGTTACTCTTCTAGAGCGTTGGCGTGAGCGTTCACATCTGGTTTAGCTAATTTTTCGACCTTGTTTTTATGAAATGCGCCGCCATACGTTGGCAAGTGCCAATTACCGATGATGTGGATGGGCCTGGCGTATTCGTCAGAGGCCCAGCGCATCAGCATCTCCACCTCTTCAGGAGTGGAGTGCGGGAAGATCAACTCCTGATCAACGGAATCTAATTGCTGTGATTGCAGGAGATTGATTCCGCTCGATAATTGATTGACAGTGGAAATGGTAAGCGATGCTTCAAGCCGTCCTCTTCGAATTCGAGCAATCTCAATTTCTTCGCTCCCTTCGGAGAATTTTGCAACAATCAACTCTTCAAGGGCTGAAAAAGCGCGCAGACTCTCGCTTCGAGCAAATCCGCGAAGATATGCGGTGATCTGATTACGTAATTCGGCTGCCTCTTCAAATCTCTCTTCACGAGAGAGCGTGGCAATTCTCTCGAAATGATGCGCAACAACCTCTCCAGCTTGCACTGAGAGATGATTAGAGACCTTCTCGGAGACCTTCGAATATTCATCGTCACTAGTGGCGCCAATGCAAGGTGCGGAGCACTTTTTAATGTCATAAAGGATGCACGCGCTTGCTTTCTTGATGGTTGCGGGAGTGATTCGCGGTGTGCATTGGCGAATAGCAGTTGCGCTATGAAGCGCTTCGCGCGCTTGGGTCGCATCGATATTTCCACCGAAGGGGCCGATAGCGCTCTGCTGGTGGGTGAGAGCGCTATGTCCTTTGGCGACAACCAAGCGAGGGAATCTTTCATCGGTGAGGGTGAGCCAGAGAGTCCGTTCCTGAAAACGCGAGCGACGGTTATACCGAGGGGCATGGAGCTGAATAAGACGGAGCTCGCGAACTTGAGCATCGATAAGAGTGGGGGTAGGCAGAGCCTCTATCCGGGAGGTGAGTGCAATCATCTCGCGCATTCGAGAGCGAGTTTCGGATGGGGAGAAGTAGGTCAACACTCGCTTCCGAATATTTTTGGAGATTCCGATATAGAGAGGCCGATCCTCGCTATCGCGAAAAATGTAGAGGCCGATTGAGTTGGGAAGGTTCTCGGCAAGCGATTTCTTTGCTCGCTCTTGAGGGCTTAACGGGTGAGAGAAGTTTTGGAGATCGGCGAGGGTTTCAACGCCAACATTTCCTAAGCGCTCAAGTAAGTGATGAAAGATTTCAACCGTTGCCCGTGCATCATCGAGCGCGCGGTGCGTTGGTGGCTCTTGAAGGCCAAAATATTGTGCGAGAGTTCCCAGCTTCATATTTGGAGTTTCATCTTTGGTGAGCGTGCGCCGAGCAATCTTGACCGTGTCGAGCACTTGGTAATTTGGCCAACGATAGGAATGGGCATCGGCTGCCGCTTTGAGAAAACCAATATCAAAGGGAGCGTTGTGGGCAATCAAGATTGTCTCATTGGCTTCGCCACAGAACTCGAGGAATGTTGGCAAAACCTCTTCAAAGAGTGGAGCGGGGGCGACCATCGCATCGGTGATTCCGGTGAGCACGGTGATAAATGGCGGGATAGGCGAGCCAGGATTGACGAGGGTGTGAAATTCACCGAGAACTTCACCACCGCGGATTTTGACCGCCCCAATCTCGGTAATCATCGCACCTGAAGCGGGCGAGGTGCCGGTGGTTTCGAGATCGACTACGACGAAGGTGCCCAACCGTAGTGGCAATGGGATCTCGTCAAGTGTCGGCTGGGCGGGGGTGGAAGTACTTGCTCTCATGATGCGGTAAGCCTATGTTCTCATCCTGACATTTGCGGTCTGACATTTGCGGTGGTTAGGGGAGATTCATGAGCGAGAAAATTGCCCCAGTTCGCTGGGGTTTCATCGGCGCCGGAATGATTGCAAAGAAGGCGCTATATCCAGCGCTGCGCAACTCGCAGTGGGGTGAGATTTACGCGGTGGCCGGAAAAGATGGCGATCGCGCTAAAGCGCTCTCGCCTAGCGGTCGCTTCTATACCGATTATCAGGAACTCATCGATGATCCCAATGTGGAAGCGGTCTACATCTCTCTGCCCAACTCACTCCACATTCCATGGTCAATCAATGCGATGCGTGCAGGTAAGGATGTCTTATGCGAGAAACCACTTGCGATGAATGCCCAGGAGGTGCGCGAAGCGCGTGCAGTGGCGAAAGAAACAGGTCGCCTTTTCATGGAAGCATCGTGGAATAGATGGCACCCGCGGACCAAACGTCTTGCTGAAATAGTTCGCTCAGGGGAGATCGGAAAAATTGAGCAGATTAAAACTTGTTTTACTTACGATGGATTACCCGATGACAACATTCGCGCATTTCCGGAACTTGGCGGAGGCGGTTTGTATGACTTGGGGCCATATTCTGTAGCAGCTCCCATCTGGTTGATGAACTTCGCACCTACCGAGATCACCAAGGCAGAGGTGGCGTGGCACCATGTGGGAAGTGATGAAACGGTCCGCGTGGAATTCTCTATCGGAGGAGCTAAAGCAGAGGCCATCACATCGATGAACGTTCCTTCCACGCTCTACTTTGAAGTATTCGGAAGTGATGGTGCGGTAGTGATGGGTGGTAATGATGCTTTCAATTCTCATAATCAACCCAGCACCCTTGAGATTTACGGCAAGCATGGTAAACGTGTAGAGAAATTCGATGCCTG
>VGAL01000051.1 GCA_016870715.1 Actinomycetota bacterium
GAGTTGGCACCTTTCGAATGATGGCGAGGAGCCCTTCGTGATCAAGTAGATCACTTGGCCGGACCGTCTCTTCTGAACCTACATAGTGGAATGCCGCTCGCACTTGATCTAATGGCACGCCAGCAATTTCGGCCCAGGCAAGGCGATAGACAGCGAGTTGAATCGCTGCATGTGCCAATTCATCGCCTCTCTTAGCGGAGCCAGTCTTCCAATCCACCACATCGAAAGTGCCATCTTCACTCTGATACACCGCATCCATTCGTCCGCGAATGATGGTGCCGTCGATACTCCGTTCAAAGGGCACCTCCACCAAATGTGGAGTACGTGCTGCCCATTCGCTACGGAGCCACTTCTCTTTTAATTTCTCTAGCGCGCTATCGTCGAGTGCGCCCTCATCAGCTGCGCCTGGCATCTCATCATCACTGATGAGTGGAGTTTTCATAGCAAACTTCTCTTCTAACCAGGTATGGAATGCCGTACCACGGCGCGCAATTGGATCGGGTTTAAAAGGAAGTGGTCGTCGAATTCGCGCCGCAAATTCCTCAGGAGATTGTGCAAAGGTCATTAATCCAGAGACCGAAAGGTGCTTAGGGAGGAAAATTGATTCGCCACGATTTCTCTCAGAGATCTCTCGAATAACTAACTCTGCGGCAAGGAGTATTTCCTCGCCTTTCGCCGAGATTTTCCCGGGGAGTTCCTTGGTCGCCTCAGCTTTTAGCTCATTTATCATTCGTGCAAAAGGCGCCCGGAGATCTCCCAAAGGATCATGTGGCCACTGTACTTCGCGCAGGTACTCGCTCTTCGGGTTGCCGTCAGTATCGTCAGGTTTATCATGAATAACCCCTGCAAAGTTTCCTGTTATCTCGGCAATATGTTTGATTGCAGTCAAAAGATATTCGCTGGGATCTTTTGGTTTCTGACCATCATGCCACCATGAAGTCGTGAGAACTAAATGAGTCTTTGCTCGCGTGAAGGCTACGTACGCAAGTCGCCGCTCTTCATCACTTTTGCGAGCGTTGCAGAGCACCTCGAATTCATCGACTATCTGGCCAACCTCGTGGGTATCGCTCGTTTGGCTCACATCAAAGTGCGGCAATCGGTGGCTGTCGGCACGGAGCGTGAACGGCAATACTCCCTTGCTCTTTAGCCAATTCTCGCCACTTTGATTGCTTGGAAAATTCTCGTCCGCCAAGCCTGGCACCGCGACCAAATCCCATTCGCCACCTTTAGCGCTATGAATTGTAAGAATTTGTACGACATCTTTTCGCACTTCTACCCCGCCGGCGCGTAATCCGCGCTCTTCATCCTCGGCAACGCTAAGCCAGCTTAGGAATGAGCGAAGTGAGCCACCTTGTGCATAGAAATTGGCAGCCTCATCCATGAACTTATCGAGGTATCTACGGGTATGTGCAGTCATTTCTACATCGACGCCGAGGTGAAGTCCGCGCTCGGTGTGATAAATCAGATCGGGAATCGGAAGGTAAACCAATCCCCGTAAGCGACGTAACGTTTTACTTAAATCTGATAAGCGCGAGAAACCTTCCTGACTGAAATAGCTCATTTCAACTTCGGTGAAACTTCCGATTTCGTTAAGCGCCTCGATAATCGATGCCTTTGATAACTCGTCCTCTTCTCCCGTGCCGCCGGCAGCCAATCGATCAACAATATTGATTCGTTTACCGCCATTATTTACATACTCTCGATCTTTTGCGACCTTCGCTAACGCAGCCATATCTCTAATTCCAATGCGCCAGAATCCGCTACTCATTAACTTGATGAGCGCGCTGCCCTCGTCAGAATTGGTAATTACGGTAAGTACTGCTCGAATTTCGGATACCTCAGGAACATGGATTAAACCATCAATGCCCACCACTTCCACAGGTATCCCGCGAACTCTAAGAGCCATTTCAATCTCAGGAATTTGTTTCCGTTTGCGAACTAAGACAGCTGTGGATTCGATGAATCGGAATGTTGGGTCAACTTTTGCTTTCTCTCGAAGTTGCGGGATTTCTGCCCGCGCACTCTCGCTCCAGTATGGCGCAATAATCTCGGCGAGCGCCTGCGCCTCATCGCGAATAGAACCGTAAATCCCACCTTCAATCACACCTTGGACTGCACTCGGTTTTGCCTTCAAGGTTGGGGTGAAAACACCGTGGTCTCTTAGTGGTTTCGAGATTTCATTTGCTAAATCCAAAATTGATTGATCATTTCGCCAGCTGTAAGAGAGCGTATATAACTTCGCGGGTTCTCCATCTTTTGCTTTGAAGTCCTCTGGGAATGCGCCAATCGTGTCGCTTGATGCTCCACGCCATGCATAGATTGCCTGATGAGGATCTCCAACGGCGGTGATTGAGTGTCCGTCACCAAACAAGCCTTGCATCAACCTCAACTGCGATGAAGAGGTATCTTGATACTCATCAAGAAGTACTACATGGAACTTGGCCCGTTCAATTTCACCCACATCAGGAAAAGTCGTAGCAAGTTCGGCGGCTAATGCCATCTGGTCGTCGAAGGTGAATTGGGCGCGTTCCTTTCTAAATCGCATCACCTCTTCGATGAGGGGTATCAATTTAGCCCGATCATGCTGAATCTTCTCTGCCTCCCGGGTTGACTTCATCCGGTCTTTTTTCCGATAAAGAGCCTTGTTAGAGACTGATTCAGTGAAATCTTCGGCAATCCTCTCTATTTGAGAGGGCTCAACTTGATTCTCTTGAAGTTGGGAGACAAGGCGTAATACATTGCTAATTACCGTGCTGGGGGAATCCATGATTCCACTCATATCTCCGTCGTAATTACGGACAATGCGTTCGACCTGTTGCCACGCTGCCGCTTCGCCTAACATCTGCTCTGGCGGTTCAATCCCAAGTCTGAGCGCATGTTCATTTGCCACTCGATTTGCATATGAATGATAGGTCGAAATGGTCGGCTCACCTGCAGTGTTAAGTGGGTTTAATTCTCCTTTTGCAACCCGCTCTTGAAATTCTGAAGTTTTCTCCAGTTTTTTTAGGCTTTTTCGGACTTTTACTGCAAGGTCATTTGCTGATTTTCGGGTAAAGGTCAGACCGAGGACTCGATCAGGTTGAACCAGCCCATTTGCAATCAGATAAATTAATCGGGTGCTCATCGTCTCGGTTTTACCCGAGCCAGCGCCGGCGATAACTACCGCTGGACGTGTGTGATCGGCCGCGATGATGGCCGCTTGCTCCGGAGTGGGAGGAAATTGCCCCAGCATCTCGGAGATTTTCTTGGGTGAGAATGCGATTTTCTTCGGAGAGCTCATCGAAGGGACCGCCCCTCGGGTTGAACTGGACAACTAGATATGAAATTACAATTTCGACAGAGGTCGTTCTCAGTTGCGACAAAAGTTTGAGCGCTCACCGTTTCGCCATCTTTTATGACCATCTCGCGAACTTCACCTGCATCGATTTTTGGTTGGGATCGGAGAGACTTCGACCATTTTGGTCCACTAGCGGGATATAGGAGTTCGGCCCCTGCCGAAATAGTGCTCGGTGATAATTCGTTAAATTTACCCTCGGTTATAGCTAATTGATAGAGCTTTAATTGTGGATGTTCGTGGCCATCTTTCACTGAAATTGGATTTTTTCCAGTCTTAAGATCGACGACAAATAACTCATCGTTCTCGGTTATTTCCAGACGATCAACCGATCCAGAGATAGTCACTTTTCCAACCTGAACAGTAAATCGTTCTTCAACACCAATTAAAGTCCGTCCACTTGCCTCTTGGTGAGCAACAAGATTCTCTAGCATCACCAGTGCGCGTTGGAGTTGGGTTTTGGCTACCCAGCCGCTGCCAATCTCCATTCTGTTTGCTAATTGATCCCAGAGGAGCGTCAACTCTTCGCGTAATTGGGTAAGGGTGGCTCCATCTTTGAGTTTTGCGGCAATAGCGTGAAAGGAGGTTCCTATTATCTGGGCGCTGGAATCAGAATCTCGCCCACCGGCATATTCAAATGCCCATTTTAATGGGCATTTATGGAGGGTCTCGAGTGAGCTGGGCGAAATTTTGATTGGTTCAGCTTCCGTGAATAGTGGTTCGTTTGTGGTGAGCTCCCTCGCGCCATACCAGGTCTCTGGATTAGCAACCCGCACTCCAGACCGGTGTAAATATGCAAGTACCGAAATGGCAGCTCGACCTAGCTCGGAATCGATCTCCCGCTCAGCAATCGAGCGCAACTTTGCTACTAGCCGTGAGGGTGTGAGATAACTGGATCCACTCTGGCTACTTATCTCTGATTGATCGAGCCCTAAGATTTCAACAATCTCATTGAAAAATTGAGAGGGCCTGGATTCTTCGGCAGCCGTTGCGCTCACTATGAGGTAATCGCGTGCGCGCGAGATTGCATTATAAAAAAGCCTCCGTTCATCATCTTTTAGGGCGGAGAGCGCAGCGAGTTGGAATTCGCGAGCGGTGCGATTGTTAGCGCTTGTCGAGCGCAGGGTCTCCACCAGTCGTTCACTTCCAAGGAGCGATCCGCGTGGGGTGAGGTTAGGCCAGATTCCCTCTTCAAGACCGGCAACTGCAACTACTGACCATTGCCGTCCTTTGGCCGCATGGGTAGTGAGGATGCTAACGACATCTCGACGTTGTGCTTTTGCGGCAATCGTGTCGCTGGCTATGGACTCGTGGCTAAGTTGTCGAATGAAGGAATCTCCAGAATTTCCCGGCCGCTGATCGGCATAACGCGCTGCTGCTTCAAAAAGCGCCAGTACTCCATCAAGGTCGCGATCAGCATTTTCATCACCTGCGATTGCATCACGTTGCCAACTCTGAGCCAGTGGCGTTCCAAATTCATCAGTTGCGCTGGCCCAAATTGCCCAAAGCACATCTTCACTAGTTGCTCCTGGGCGCGCAGATTTCTTACCGGCATTGATTAATTCAGCGATTCGCTTTACTGGGGCGAATTCGTTCCAATCTAACTCAGAGAGTGAAAAAACGAGGTTGTCGCGGAGTATTTGATAGGAAGTTCGGGTATCCCCTTCTTCGCGAGCGTTGATAAGGGTAGCTCGCATGCGCTTGAGTGTAAGAAAATCTGCGCCCCCATATCGCGAGAGAAAGAGTTCATCTATCAATTGATTGGGGAGTAACTCTTCAACCTTTTCCGGCGTTACAGTCCCTCGGCTAAGGGCGAAGGCAAGTGTTGCAAGCGAGATTAAAGGTGCGACGGCAGGTTGCGAAATAAGCGGCAAGCTCTGAATCTCTTCTCTTACCGGAATATTCATCGATGCAAAGACTCTTCTTAAAGTCGTGGCGCGCGTTGATGGAGAGCGAATTATCACTGCCATCTCTCCGTAGGGGACCCCGTCACGGAGGTGGAGTTGTTGGAACTTCTCTGCGATAAATCGCGCCTCATCGTGAACGCTTTCGCACTGAGCGATTTGGAGCGCTTGCGCATCCCCAATAGTCACCCGCTCACACGTTCGCTTGCGATGCTCGATTACGCGAGAGAAGGTGAATCCCGAGGCGATCTGATTGGTAAGCGTGTTGAGCGCTTGCGTCGCCCGATAATCATGGTTCAAAATCTTTTTCTGCGCTGGGCTCTTATCGGCGCTGCAGTAGAGGTCGAAGATATCCGGAAGACTTTCTGGATCAGCCCCCCGGAACCGCCCGACAGCGCTATCGGGGTCAAGAAAAACCGTTAATTCATCGCGATAGAGGAGGCTCAGGAGGTGGCGGTGGGATTGGTCGCTCTCTTGAAATTCATCGACCAGAATTACTTCATGGCGAGTGCGAATATCCTCGCGAAATACCGGGTCTTCTTTGAGCGCTCGTGTTGCTTGGAAGACCATCTCGCTGGGGTCGTATGCATTTTCTTGTTCTAATCCAGAGACTTGCGTGTACTCCCTCATAAATGATGCTGCTGATTTCCATAGTGGGAAATTTTGCGCCTTGCCTAACGCTGCTAATTCTTCATCGGAGATGCCTTGCTCGATTGTCCGTGAGATCAGATCACGTAATTGAGTCGCAAAGGCTCGGGTTTGGGATGCTTGGCGGAGATGTTCTGGCCACCCATGTGGATTTTTTTCATAACTACCTGCCAGAAGCTCTCGAATCAGATAATCCTGCTCGGCACCTGTGCGCAACCTCGGCGGCTTGGCTCCACTTTTTGCTCGATATAGTCGCAAAATTGCGAAGGCGAGGGCTGGGAAAGTCTTTACCAGGGAGCCTTCGGTTGTCTCGCGGAATTGCGCAAATATCTCATCATTTAACTCGGTAGCGCGATGGCGATCGAAGGTAATAACCAGGATTTTATTGGGGTTTACGCCACTTGAGATGTAGCTCTTAGCGCGGGCGACCAAGGTCGCGCTCTTACCTGTTCCTGGTCCGCCGAGAACGATCAACGGTGAGCCACGGTGGGCGATTATTTCTTGTTGCTTCTGATCGAAGGAAATTTCAGGGGCTAATGGGGCTCGCAGAAGTGTGAGGGATTTGGTTGGTTCGGCTACCACTTGGGGCGACTTAATCCGCAGAACGCGGGGCCATGAAGGTGTTCTCCGCGATATTCATAATGAATTCGTTCCACTCGCTCTCGCCGACCCCCGTGGGGTTGTAATCATTGACTAGCTTGCCAAGGGTGTAGGCC
>VGAL01000052.1 GCA_016870715.1 Actinomycetota bacterium
ATCGCTGCTACATATCAAAGATATAACCAGGAGCTTGGCAAATGAAAGAGTTCTTTGAAGATTATGTAATTGGTTCGACACGAGTAAGCAGTGGACGCACAATTACTGAAGCGGACATCGTCTTGCATGCGGGTCAAACTGGTGATTTTTACCCGCATCATATGGATGCTGCTTGGTGTGCTACCCAACCCTTCAAGGAGAGAATCGCACATGGCACTCTCATTCTCTCAGTTTCAGTTGGAATGCTCGCTGGAGAAATCAACGAAGTTGCAATGAGTTACGGATATGACAAAGTGCGATTTATTGCCCCTGTTTTTATCGGAGATACCATTACCTCTCATTCCGAGATTGTCGCTAAGCGCGATCATCCCAAGCGAATTGGTGAAGGGCTTGTCGATGAACAGGTCACAGTGAAAAACCAAAAAGGTGAGACGGTAATCGCTTTTACGCACGTCTATTTAGTACAGCGGAGGGCTTCATGAAAATCTCGCTGGATCCTCGTGTTCACACTGCAATGGTTTCTGACTCCCTTGATGACCTAGGCATCAGAAACAATGTGATGGATGCGAAAATTCGACCACTTCAAATGACTATGCGCGCTGTTGGCACGGCTGCAACAATTAAATTCGTTCCCGATTCTGAATATGACAAGAACGACCCATACGGTGCCGCAATCGATTTCCTAGATACGCTTCAACCAGAGAATGTGGTTGTCATAGGAACTGGTGGTGGACTCCTCTCGGCTTTTTGGGGTGAACTCTTCTCTGCAGCGTCCAAAGCTCGTGGCGCTACGGGTGTAGTTGTCGATGGCCCAATTCGCGATACTCAATTAATCCTTAAGGTCGGTTTTGATGCATTTGGAGTTCTCTCTCGCCCTCTTGATTACAAGGGAAGGATGCGAGTTGAATCTACTCATCAACCCACGGAGGTAGGTGGCGTGCTAGTTCATCCTGGTGATGGAATTGTTGCGGATAACGATGGCATCGTCGTGGTGCCGAAAGATCTCATTGACAAGGTTTTTACTATGGCAAATGAGAGAGCCCAGAAAGAAAAGACGGTCTTGAATGAATTAACAAAAGGTCGAACGGTTCGCTCCGTTTGGGACGAATACCGACTGCTCTAGAGAGAGGGAAGAACATGGCACATAAGCGAGTTATCGATTCACATCAACATCTCTGGATGATGAGTGAACGAGCATATTCTTGGATTGCACCTGAGTATGGACCTTTGTATGACGATTTCAGTCCCGAGCGGCTTGCACCCGAGATACCTGCCTCTGGAGTAACCGATTCGATTCTTGTTCAAGCGGCGGATACTTACGAAGATACCTTCTATATGCTCGATGTCGCCGCGCAAAGTGATTTTGTAAAAGGTGTAGTCGGATGGGTTCCATTCGATCGCCCCAATGAGGCAAGGGCTGCCCTAGAACTCCTGAAAAAAAGCCCGTATTTCAAGGGGGTCCGAAACCTCTCCCATGATTACAGCAACCCTAAGTATGAGTCAGACGATAAATGGATCACGCGCCCTGCAGTTCTTGAAACGATTGGCATGATTGAAAAAGCCGGGCTTGCGCTCGATTACGTTGCAGTAAATCCCGCACATGTAGATAACGTCCCAGTGCTTGCTGCAAAATTCCCTAATTTGAAAATTGTTGTGGATCATTTTGCAAAACCTGATATTGCAGGGAAAACTTGGGAACCGTGGGCAACACAAATGTCTGCCCTCGCGCAGCATAAAAATGTATACATGAAATTCTCTGGACTTAATACTGCATCTGCCCCAGGCTGGACCGTTGCTGATTGGCAACCATATGTCGACCACGTAGTAAAAGAGTTTGGTGCAAAGCGGACCCTACTCGGTGGTGACTGGCCCGTCGTAGTGCTTATGAATAATTATGTAGAGGTGTGGAAGGCTCAACTTCAAGCAATTTCACAATACTCAGGCGAAGATCAAGAGTGGATAACTCACAAAACGGCAGAACACGTTTACGGTATCTAAACATCGATTAAGGAGAAGAAAAATGGTCCAACGATTCGCTAGCGTTCTTGGAATACCGAAAGAGAATGCGGCCCGTTATGAAGAGCTACATGCTGCAGTCTGGCCAGATGTGCTCGAACAGATTAAAAATTCCAATATCCGTAATTACTCAATCTATCGATATGGTGAATTACTTTTCGCATATTTCGAATATGTAGGCGATGATTTTGATGGTGATATGGCGAAGATGGCTGAAGATCCTGCAACTCAAAAATGGTGGGATATCAACAAGCCGCTACAGCGCCCAGTTGCTGATCGCGCCGAAGGTGAATGGTGGGCAGCAATTCCAGAAATCTTCCATACCGACTGATTACACCACCTACAAGCGAAAGGCCTGCTCTTGTCATCACGCCCGGATTTACCATTAGATGGTTTTCTGGTTCTCGATTTCAGCCAATTCCTAGCTGGGCCAGTCTCGGCAATGCGATTGGCTGATCTTGGAGCGCGAGTTATCAAAATTGAACGCCCAGGCGTAGGCGACATCGGACGTACCTTGGCTTTTGCTGGCCTCGAGAGTGATGGTGACACGCTCTCGTTTCACATAATGAACCGGAATAAAGAGAGCTTCGCTGCGGATCTGAAAAACCAATCAGATCTCGCAGAGGTAAAAGCGTTGGTAGCTAAAGCTGATGTCATCATCCAAAATTTTCGCCCAGGGGTTATCGAACGTTTAGGCCTTGGTTATGAGGAAGTTAAGAAGATCAATCCACGAATCGTCTATGGCAGCGCTTCGGGTTATGGAACGACCGGTCCCTGGATTGAGCGCCCAGGTCAAGATTTATTGGCGCAATCAATGTCGGGACTTCCTTGGCTTAATGGACAAGAAGGCCACCCCCCGATTCCAGTTGGACTGGCGATTGCCGATATCTTCACCTCGACTCATCTTGCGCATGGCGTAACAGCGTTATTGCTTCGACGTGAACGGACCGGCGTTGGAGGTCTAGTCGAAGCAAGCCTCATTGAATCGATGCTTGATCTCCAATTTGAGCTGATTAGCGCAAAATTATTTGATGGTGCTACTACAGTGAAGCGTGGCGCAGGAGCACATGCATTTCTCTCTGCCCCTTATGGTCTCTACAAAACGGCTTCAGGTTATCTCGCAATTGCAATGACCCCAGTTCCGCAATTGGGCGCTCTCCTTGGTTTGGACTTCTCAATGTATGAAGATCCCAAGAGTTGGTGGAGCAATCAGAGCGAAATTACTAAAAAACTCTCAGATCTCTTAAGTACGGAGAGCAGCGATCACTGGTTAGAAATTCTTGATGAAGCAGATATTTGGTGTGCGCCGGTGCTTACCCTTCCTGAGTTAATTGAAAGCGAAGGTTTTAAAGAACTCGACATGACCCAAGAGACCATTCGTCAGGGAAAATCGGGGGCACAGATAACAATTCCTACTACGCGGTCACCAATGAAGATAGATGGGAAGACCATCAAACATCGCAAAGGCGCACCGCATGTTGGTGAAGATACCGAGAAGATACGGAAGGAATTTCTCTCATGAAAAATCCAAACCCCAATGAAAAGGATCGTTACCAAGTTCCCGTGTGGAATCAAGAAGTTGAGTACTACGAGGATTACCAGGTTGGAAAAGTTGATCGCTCCATACGGAGGACAATCTCTGAAGGTGAATTGATGATTTTCTCCTCGCTTCTCCTGGACCTTCATCCATATGTTGCCGACGATAAGTGGGCTCGAGAGGAAGGGCTCTTTGGGAAACGAATTGTCCCGGGCGCTCTAGTTTTCTGCTATGGAATGGGGCTTTTTGCTCATAACAACATCAATACCTTTAGTTATGGTTATGACAAACTACGTTTCATCAAGCCAGTTTTTATTGGTGACACGATTTATGCGATGCGCACATTCCTCGAGAAATCCCCTAAGTATGAGAATTTGGGGCTCTTCCGAGTAGCTTATGAAGTATTTCGCGCTGATGATGAAGAATTGGTTCTTTACACCGAACATTTGCAAACAGTGAAATATCGCACTAGCCAAGCGGCAAACCAATAGGAGCACGCCATGATTAATCCATTTAAAGAGGTCTCAGAATTTTGCGATCTATCTATTGATGAAAAGGTAAAGCTTCCGGTCGCAATAGTGGGCGCTGGTGGAATTGTTGATGGTGCTCATTTGCCCGCCTACACGAAGGCTGGAGTGAATGTCGTTGGTATTTTTGACACCGACAACGCAAAGGCAACGGAGGTTGCTGCGCGCCATGGAATATCTAAGGTCTATTCGTCGCTTGAAGAGTTAATTACTGATTCCGCTTCTCAAGTAGTCGATATCGCAGTTCCTGCGGCTGCACAGCCAGATATCTTTTTGAAGGTTGCTCAAGCGAAGAAACATATATTGGCTCAAAAGCCCCTAGCCACAACCGTTGAAAAAGGTAAAGAGATGGCGGCGAGCGCAAAGGCACATGGAATCATTGCAGCTGTTAACCAACAACTTCGTTTTGAAGAAGGAATAGCAGCTGCATACAAGATGGTTCAACTCGGCTGGATTGGAAAAGTCACAAATTTTGCTATCAACGTCAATCTAGATACTCCCTGGCATATGTGGCCGTGGGCAAAAGATTTACCGCGCTTAGAAGTAATGCTCCATTCGATTCACTATCACGACATGATCCGATGGTTCCTTGGTAACCCAACGACCGTCTTCTGTGCTGCCGGACGTACTGCTGGCCAGTATCCGATTGGTGAAACCCGAACTATCAGCACCTACCTTTACGATGGAAACCTCACAGCAACTGTCCACTCAAACCATATAAATCGTGGTGGCGATAACTATGCGCTCTACCGAATCGATGGTGATCAAGGCTCTATTCGCGGGACTTTTGGCCTTCTTTATGACTACCCCGATGGACGCCCCGATACCCTGGAAGTGCGCTCACATGTTCTTCCCACCGATGGCTGGTTACCGTATCCAGTAACGATGCGCTGGTTCCCTGATGCATTTATGGGCACGATCGGCCAGATATTCCGTGCTGTCGCTGGAACCGGGCCATTGCGATCCTCAGTAGAAGATAACGTCGATACCTTGAAATTGGTCGATGCCCTCTATCGCTCCATGGATTCTGGAGCATCAGCAAAATTTTGAAAGGTTATAGGATTTACCGGTGAAGCCACTTAAAAGTAAAAGACAATTTCCAGATATCCCGCACTTTGTTGGGCTGATTGATTGGAAGTGGCCTACATTTCGACGAACAAAGCGGAAAATCGATAAAGCAGTAACAATTTATGATCTCCAGAAACTTGCCAAGAAGCGGGTTCCACAAGCTACCTATGATTATGTAGAAGGCGGTTCACAACGAGAGATTAGTTATGGGCGCTCCGCAAAGGCCTTCGAGAACCTCGAATTTAATGTTCGGGTTCTGCGAAATATTTCTGAAGTTGATACCACAACTGAGGTTTTTGGTAAGAAAGTTGATTTTCCTATGGTCTTTGCACCAACTGGATACACCCGTTTTATGTATCACGTAGGTGAGCCCGCTGTTGCCGCCGTAGCAGAGGCAAACAACATGATCTACTGCCTATCCACGATGGGCACTACTGCACCCGATGAATTAGCCGATGCCGTTCCTGGAGCACGTCGGTGGTTTCAGCTTTATATGATGCAAAATCGTGAGCAAAGTCTTAGCATGATAAATAATGCGAAGAAGAATGGTTTTGAGACTTTAGTAATCACTGTTGATACTCCTGTCTCTGGTCATCGCCCCCGCGATATTCGAAATGGTCTGACTATCCCGCCACGTTTGGGCTTCAAAACTATTGCATATGTAATTGCCAAACCTCGCTGGTGGATAAATCTCCTCACCACTAAAAAACTAGAGTTTGCAGTCTTCCGGGGTTGGGATAAGCCATTAGCGGAATTAGCATCACATATTTTCGACTCCTCCATGACATTTGACGACCTTGCGTGGGTGAAATCAGTGTGGGAAGGTCCTTTAGTCATCAAAGGGATTCAATCTGTTGACGATGCCATTACATGCAAAGAGGCTGGTGTAGATGCAATTGTGCTTTCGAATCATGGTGGCAGGCAGCTAGACCGTGGCACCGTTCCTTTGGAGATACTTCCTGATGTTGTCGCTGCAGTAGGCAACAATCTTGACGTTTATATCGATGGTGCAATTATGAGCGGTCAAGATATTTATGGTGCTATCGCCCGGGGAGCCAAAGGTGTCTTTGCTGGTCGCGCCTATCTCTACGGAATTATGGCTGGCGGTCAATACGGCGTGCAACGCGCTATCGAGATTTTGCGGAAAGAATTTGTTAACACCATGCAACTTTGTGGGGTAAAGAATCTCGAGGAGATTCGAGAACTTGGTGCCCGAATCCGAAATATGTAAGTGAGAATTCCGATGTTAT
>VGAL01000053.1 GCA_016870715.1 Actinomycetota bacterium
GTAAGGTTCTCTGCTGAGATGACCGCGCTCACCTCTTTAAACTACCGCATCTTTACACCGGGTTCACTCACGGGAAACCCTCAGCCTCAGGGGCAATGCGCTTAACTAATGAGATAGGTTGGCTCTGATTTAATAGGTGCGTGGAATCTCTCTTCGACACAATTGCTGGGCTACCAGTTCATCCACTTGTCGTCCATTTTGCAGTCGTCTTACTCCCTCTGGCCGCTCTTGGAGTAATAGCGACCATCTTTCGTCCCCGCCTTCAAAAAAACTACCTTGCACTCAGCGCCGTGGGTGTCTTCGTTGGTACTGGGGCAACTTTCGTCGCAAAAGAATCGGGTGAAGCCCTCGCTGAACGAGTTGGACTACCGCAACGCCATTCAGAACTTGGCACCTATCTCTTCGTAACCGCACTAATCTTCTTAATCTTTACCCTCCTTGTTTATCGCCAGTCGAAAAAGTCCTCACCTGCGCGCGTGAATGCTCTAGGAGTAACCACAAGTGTTCTCGGTTTAGTTGTGATTGGGCTCTCGGTGCTCACTGGTCACACTGGCGCTGAAGCAGTCTGGAAATCTCGATTAGCAAATGACCAAGCTCCCGTAGCGGGTTCATCATCGGGAACAATAACGATGAGTGAAGTTGCCACTCATGCTGTTGCAGCGGATTGCTGGAGCGCAGTAAATGGGAAGGTCTACGACCTCACGCAATGGATTGATAAACATCCTGGCGGCCCCGTCGTAATAGAGGCGCTCTGTGGCAAAGATGGCAGCGCAGGCTTCAACAACCAACACCAAGGAGAGAGAGATCCAGCCGAAGAGCTCAAGCGCTACTTAGTTGGTGCGCTGAAGGAATAATCAGCGCGAGTAAATAACCGCTTTTGGCGTGAACTCCACGCCGTCATCGAGTGGGAATACTGGACGATGGCAGATGGTGTGCCCTAAGGATCTCAAATTCGCGCTCGTAGCCCCCGGTGCATCGACATTGATATAAGTGGTAGCCCAGGTGAGATACATGTGATCCTGGCAATGCGGTGACTTGACAATCACTAAATCGAATTTCTTCGGGTCTTGGCCGTGGGCATATAAGAGCGAACGATTATGCAAGCTCACCGGCTTGCTCATCAGAATGATTGTGAAGTTATCTGCCTTAAACACTGCGCAATTGCCAGCATGCCATGGCTCGCCCTCTATTTCGTTATTGAACTCGCCATCGCTAAGCATGTGTACCGTTCCCGAAACCTCTATTGGGGTATAGCGCGGATCCATCGCACCGCCAACCTTGGTAGTGATTCTCGCTCCCACGCCCGCTTTAAAAGCCACTGCAACTGCTGGGGCATCGGTAATTGCCACCAGAGTCCTTCCTTTAAAACCCTGCGCCATCAATTCCGCCAAAACCACATTGCTATCCCCGCAAGCGCCCGAGCTGGTTGCATCGGCAGCATCTACCAGAATCGTTGTACCACCTTTGCTGGCGTGGGCATCACAGGCTTTGCGCACTGCATCTTTCACTGGAGTAAGAAATGCCTGCATCTTTTCGCGATCGCGCCAGAAATCTGCTGCAATTCTCTCGGCGCTCTCCTTTGCCAACTTTTCATCGCCATTGGTACAGACAATGACATTCGATGCCAAATCAGGTACATCTGTAAACGGATTTCCGATGAATATTCCGCCAGATAAACCTTGCGGTGAATTCTCAATAGCCACAGTCTCGCTCACCCGCTCGCCGAAGCATCCAGTTTTTGTCTTGAGTTCATCGCCACGGACCAATGCCGGAATACGAACCCGCGCGGTCACTGGCTTAGCTTCACCATCGAGAATCTTGAGTAGTAAACGGGCAGAGCGCTCTCCCGTCTCATACAAATCGATATGAGGATAGGTGTGATACACCGTTATTGCGTTGCAGTGTCGCAAGATTTTATCGGTAATCACGCCATGTAAATCAAAGGAGGCAACAATCGGAATCTCCTCACCGACAATCTTTCGAGTCTCTTCAAGCAAAAACCCCTCCGGATCTAGTTGCCCTTGCGCACCCATCGACCCGTGGAGTGAAAAATAAATAGCATCGACTTTTCCAGCAGCGCGAATCGAATCGAGAATACTTTTCGAGATGAACTCCCACGCACTTTTTGAGGTAAGACCACCAGAGGTGATAGAACTCGCGCCAAAACCAGGAACTAGCTCGATATCTTTTCGACCATCGAAAATCGTTAACGCGCCAGCAATCGAAGTACGCAATGGGCGATGCTCGGGAAATAGCTCTGCTGGAGTTGAGAGCCGAAAGCTCTCTAACTCACTCAAATTCGGATTAAACGAAGCAATCTCTTGTGCGCACTCGGCAATCAGAATTCGCTTCATTCCTTCGACACGGCCTCAATCATCGCCTGGATGTATCCATTGGCAAATGCTCGACCACGATGGCCCCACTCGGTATCCCCGTGGGTATGTGGCACATGGTCATCCATGAAGAAGCCGTCGAAGTTGTGCTTGTGGTAGATCTTCATTGCTTTGTACATATCTACATAACCGGTATTGACGAACTCCTCCCAGAAGTGTGGAACTTTGCCGGAGACATTGCGGAAGTGCACGTAGAGGATTTTTTTCCGTGAGACGAAATACTCGATCATTTCGTAGATATCATCCTTCATCTCCGAGAAGGTTCCCTGGCAGAACTCGATACCGTTTGAATCGCTCGGATAGATCTCGATTAGACGCTTATAGGCCTCGAAGCTACGGAGCAGCTGTGGAATGCCACCTAACTTCTCGACTGGTGGATCGCAAGGGTGAATTCCAAGGCGGATTCCTTCTTCCTCTGCAATCGGCGTGATGATCTTGATCCAATATTCGAGGTTTGCCCACATCTCCTCTTCGGAGTACTCCCGATCATGGGTGAGCGGGAAGGTTTGGGCGATCGAGTCATCAAAGGCAGTTGCAAGCGCTCCACCTCTAATGTGCTTGGGCGGGGTTCGCCAGACATGAGATGGCATCCAGTTATATCCAAAGATTGGAATCCCGGCACGAGCGATATTGCGCACGGTGAAAATCATGTTCTCAATCTGTTGGTCACGCTTTGGACCATTAAGCATGATGTGATCGTAGAAATTCGTTGGCACATTCTCGAGCGCGGTGAGTTTGAGACCATACTGTTCCACACGGAGGCGAAGCTTCACCAAATCATGAAGCTGCCACTTGCCGCCATCGCCCGGAATCAATGGGGTGTTCAAGAGAACATCAGTTGCGCCAAATTGCTGCGCAAACTGAAGGTACTCCTCGCTTGCTATCTGGAACTGTCCGAACCCTGGTCTCATCCTCTTACTCCCTCGTGATTAATTATGTACTGCGCTCTTTACCCTTTAACTGAACCTGTTTGTAGACCTTCCACCACAAATCGCTGACCAAGGAAATAAATCGCCATAATCGGAATTGCAGCAATCGATGAGTAAGCCATCGTCCGACCCCATGGAACCTCATCTGCCACTGAAAGATTAAGGATTGCGACCGGAACGGTCCGCACCTCAGGTGAGACGTTGATGACCAAGGAGTACAGGAGTTCGTTGTAAGCACCGGTGAAGGTGATGATGGCTACTGAAATCAATCCTGGCGCAACCAGAGGCACCAACACATACCAAAGAGCCTGAAGTCGATTTGCCCCATCGATTCGAGCGGCTTGCTCCAGCTCCGGCGGAAGTGATTTGAAAAACCCCAGTAATAGATAGGTCGAGAGGGGTACGGTAAAACTCAAGTACACCAAAACTAGGCCGCGGAGCGAATTTGAGAGCGACAAATTAGCCATGATCACTGCAAATGGAATGAAGAGCAGCGCACCTGGGGTCAAGAACGCGATGATAATAACTCGCCCCATGGTGTCGCGACCTTTGAAGTTGAGCACCGTGAGGGCATACGCTGCCATGACCCCGAAAACAATCGCCAAAATTGTGGCAGAACTACAGACAACTAGGCTGTTGTAAATCGATTTTCGAAACTCAACGCTGGCAAACGCCGCTTTAAAGTTTTCTAGAGTGGAATCAGATGCTGGCAGTAAAGTTGGATTACTCCAAAGCGAACCCTGATTTCGAAAAGAGAGGGTAATCATGTAGTACACGGGGTAGAGAACGAATATCGCCACAAGCAAAAGCATCGTGTACTTGAAAATAGAAAACTTCACATTTGTTCGCGCCATGATTAATCCTTCTTCATTCTTCTCAAGATAAAGAATGTGAAAATTATCGCTATTGGCACCAGGCTCAACGCAGCCGCTGCCGACTGTCCAATTTGGAACGTGGTCAATCCCTTATACGCAAAGATTGGCAAGATGACGGTTGCATCACTCGGACCACCCGCGGTAGTAAGCCATATGGCTTCAAATGAATTAATCGTATTAATCGTGGAGATCAAAAACACGACGAGAACTACCGGGCGAATTCCGGGCAACGAAATATTCTTGAAGCGTTGCCATGCATTTGCACCATCTACTGCTGCAGCTTCGTACAACTCCTTTGGTACCGCCTGTAGCGCAGCCAAGAACATAATTGCCCAGAACGGGAATCCTCTCCAGATAGTGGAAAAGATAACCGAAGGCATAGCCCAATCGCGATCACCTAGGAATGAAATCGGTGCATCAATCAATCCTAATTTGGTCAGGATAATGTTGAGCGAACCAATATCTGGGTTGTAAATCAATTTCCAAATCAAGAAGGCCACGAACCCAGGCATTGCGTAAGGGACGAGCACTACTGCACGCCAAAAACCGCGCGCTACCATCTTTTGATGTAACAAAATCGCAATTCCTAAACCAAGAACGAACTTACCCATTTGTACGATCGTCACATAAATAAAGCTGTTCTTGGCAGCGGTAAGAAACTCTGGATCGCTGAACAGGTACCGGTAATTCTCAAGTCCAATAAATTTCGCGTCATTTCCCAGAGTCATATTTGTTAAGCTTGACCAGATTTCAAAACCTAGTGGATAGGCAAAGAACATTAAGAGAACTGCCATGGCAGGCAGCATCATGCAGTAACCCAGTATGCTTGTTGGATCGAAAATGCCCCCTCGGCGACGAGACTTCTTCACTCGCTTAGCTTTGGTGGCTTTCTCCATGCCCGTCACTGACATTTACTCTCCAGTCACTGTAATTTCTTAGTAATTGGGTGGGAGCAACATTGTCGCCCCCACCCAAGTTCTGCTTAGTTCTCATCAAAGATGAAAACTTTTAGAGCAATCAGCTTGCGTCGTAAATCTTCTGACACGCAGCTTGTGCTTCAGCAATGGTCTTATCAGCGCTATCTCCATCGAGGAGGTGGCGTTGGACCATCTTTGAGAGCTGGAACTCAGTCCCGAACTTTGCGAATGCCGCATTGTTCACATCTGGGAATGAGCTTGAGGTTCCATTGACAGCAAGGTCATAGAGACCGCCGTGCACTGGATCTACGTTCTCATCCCAGAATTCGAACTTGTTGTAACCCTTGAGCGTTGGACCGTAAATAGCCCATTCGTAGTAGATCTCCATGTTAGCTGCACTCATCATGTAACGAATGAGGTCCTTAGCAAGCTCGGGGTACTTAGTCGTGGCAGATACTGCCTTCAACCACGCATCAGAAGGTGCAACGCGGGCTACAGGGCCTCCAGGAAGCGCCGAGAATCCAGTGTTCTTCTGGAGAGTTGGATTCTTGGGCCATGCTGCCGAACCGTTGAGAAGTGTTACGTACACCGAGCCTGGGTTAGCAATGAAGACAGTCTTGCCACCGAGGTAGAGGTTGTTATCCCAACCACCATCAGTAGTGACTGCGCTAGTTGGGTAGGCACCCTTGTCGTACCACTTCTTCACAAATGCAAGGAAGTCGCGTGTTGCCTTGGTATCGATGGTGCACTTCTTACCTGCATCATCTGCGTAGCGGCCACCATAACCGACAAGTTGTGCGCGGAATACGCTTTCAGCATCGCCAACATTTCCGAGAGCAAAGCCAGCACCGCCCACCTTCATTGCTTTAGTAGCGGCATCCATCAACTCTTCCCACGTCTTTGGAGCAGTTGTCTTTGCGCCGCCTTCTTTAAGAAGGTCGAGACGACGGTTAATCAAGTTTCCGGTGATTCCATATGGAACTCCCAGACCCTTTCCTTCGTAACCAGCCGCGTCGAAGTTTGCGGCAGCTTGATTCCAACCGCCATTTACACGACCTAGCTCGTTAACTAGTGCTTGAACATTCAAGAGGTTCTTGGAACCCAGTTGCAACATAAGGCCTGAACTAATGTCAAGCGCATCTGGCATTGTGCCTGCAGCAACCGCTGCAGTGACGTTTGCCGTCAAGTTATTCTGGTTAACCAAAACTGGTTCAACCTTGATTCCCTTTGACTTACCCCAAGCAAGAATTTGCCCAGCAG
>VGAL01000054.1 GCA_016870715.1 Actinomycetota bacterium
GTGATTTCGCCATTCACTCTTCTTGCACTAAGTGGCCAAATGACAGGATTTAGATCTTGGCTCATAGCTACATCTTCTCCGGAGCGCTTACGCCCAATAGATTTAAAGCATTACTTATTACCTGACGGGTTGCGTCACAGAGCGATGCCCTCGATGAATGTATTGCACCTGGTGATTCATCACCAAGCGGAAGGACGCGACAATCGTTATAGAAGCCGTGATACAGAGTTGCTAACTCCTCAATATATCTAGCGATGCGATGAGGTTGACGAAGCTCTGCAGCGCTTGCAACAACTCTGGGAAATTCTGCAAGAGAACCTAATAGCTCGCGCTCACGATCGTGGGTTAGAAGATCTGCTTGGTAGTGGTTAATTCCATAAGGAATAGATAGATCTTTAGCATTTCTTAGCACTGCGCAAATTCTGGCATGGGCATATTGCACATAAAAGACAGGATTATCATTAGTGCGTTTTTTAAGCAGATCAATATCTAAAACCATAGGAGTATCAACTGGATAGCGAATCAAGGCGTAGCGAGCTGCATCAACGCCAACTTTTCCCACCAGCTCCTCAAGGGTGATTATTGTTCCCGCCCTCTTTGAGAGCTTAATCTCTTGGCCACCTTCAATAATCTTCACCAATTGGCCGATCAATACATGGATGTTGTATTCCGGATTATCTCCAGCGCAAGCAGCCGTTGCTTTAAGCCGGCCGACATATCCATGATGATCTGCTCCGAGCATATAGATGCAGATATCAAAGCCGCGCCTTCTCTTATCTAGATAATAAGCAGTATCAGATGAGAAATAAGTTAACTCTCCGCCAGATTTAATCAGGACTCGATCTTTATCATCACCAAAATCAGTTGTTCTAAGCCAGATGGCTCCTTTATCTTCATAGGTATGACCTTGCAATTTAAGCGCTGCTAAAGCTTTATCAATGCCATCACCGCTATGAAGTGAGCGCTCTGAAAACCAGATATCAAAGTGGGTTCCAAAGTTGTCTAAAACTCTTTTCTGCTGCGCTAATTGCAATTCATATCCAGCTTCTCGAAAAGCCTCAATTGCCACCTGTCCGCTTAGTTTTTTATATCCTGGGTTTTTTATGAGAATTTCTTGAGCCAACTCATCGATATATTCCCCTTGATAACCATCTTCAGGTTTGTCTTGCCCAAGGGCAGATGCAACAAGTGATGCTCCAAAGAGATCCATCTGATTACCACGATCATTTATATAAAACTCACGAGCTACTTTTGCTCCGCCAGCGATTAAAACTCTTGCAAGGGCGTCTCCTACTGCCGCCCACCTGGTATGACCTAGATGCAGGGGACCGGTTGGATTAGCACTAATAAATTCTAAATTTATTTTTACTCCAGAAAGAATCTTTACCTCTCCAAACTTATCGCCTTGAGCATAGATGGTATTAACTACAGCGCCTTGTGAAGCTTTTACTAATGTAATATTTATAAATCCGGGACCTGCAATTTCAATTCTGTCAATAATCTCATTGGACTTTAGTGATGTAGTAATAATCTCTGCGATCTGCCTTGGTGGCTTTTCGGCCTGCTTAGCAAGTGCTAGCGCAATTGAAGTTGCATAATCACCATGATCGCGATTCTTTGGCCGCTCCAAAGTAATCTCATCAAGAGCCGCCTTAGAACTTAGCTGCGCTGGCAGATCCCCCTTTGCAATAGCAGCCTTGACTGATTCCAAAATTGCAGCCGCAAGGAGTTCACGAGGGGCAGGCTCAGACGAAATTGGTGAATTAGAGGCCGACACCTAGATAAGGCTACCGACCCCACCCTCTTTCTCGCGTCAACGAGAGAAAGGGCCTGATTTTGACATCTATAACGGGCCTTGTTATCAAAGTGTTATCAGGCCCCGCGCTCAGAATTTGTGATATCCGACTACCGCTAAGGGTATTGGTAAAAGTAGATTTGACCCCAGGTGAGCCGCCCTTGCGGTTCATTTATTAACTACTTTCGAAAGGGCAAATATGAAGTTAAGAAAGTCGAAGCTATTTGGCGCAATCGCCATCGCGGCCTCAATTGCTTTGACTGCAACGGGCTGCAGCTCAGGTGGGGGCAGCAACGCAAGCGGTCAAGTAGAGGTGTTTTCTTGGTGGACCGGTGGAGGTGAAGAAGCCGGCCTAAACGCGCTCGTTGAAGTATTCAAGCAGGAATATCCAGATGTTGAATTCGTCAACGCCGCTGTCGCAGGTGGTGCGGGTACAAATGCTCGCGCTGTCCTCGCAACTCGTCTACAAGCAGGCGAGGCACCAGATTCATTCCAGGGTCACGCCGGCGCGGAGTTGTTTGATTACATCACTGCAGGTCAACTTGAGGACCTCTCTTCCCTCTACGACGAAGAAGGTTGGCGCAAAGTTATGCCAGCAACACTTCTTCCTCTCATAACTGTCGACGGAAAGATCTATTCCGTACCAGTAAATATTCACCGAGCAAATGTCATGTGGGCGAACCCAAAGGTCCTCGCTGACAATGGCATCTCGAAGCCAGGTTCATGGGACGAGTTCTTCGCTGCAGCAGATAAATTGAAAGCAAAAGGGATTACCCCACTCGCACTAGGTGAACAGTGGACTCAACTACATCTATTCGAGACCGTTCTTCTTGGCGTTCTTGGTACCGACGCCTACAACGGCCTCT
The DNA here is from genome assembly GCA_016870715.1 of Actinomycetota bacterium. Classification (GTDB taxonomy): domain Bacteria; phylum Actinomycetota; class Actinomycetes; order Nanopelagicales; family Nanopelagicaceae; genus IMCC26077. The sequence goes on from VGAL01000054.1 coordinate 2,662, forward strand.
GGAATGGAACAACTGGTTGGAACTCTGTAGAAGCTAAGGGTGCGCTTGACACCTTCAAGAGAGTCCTTACCTATACCAACTCTGATGCAGCAAGTCTTAGCTGGCAGGATGCTTCCAAACTCGTCATTGACGGCAAGGCGGCCTTCAACATCATGGGTGACTGGGCAGAAGGATATTTCCGGGTAGATAACTCACTTGTTGAACAAGAGGGTTACACCTGGGCCCCAGCCCCAGGAACAGCGGGAACTTTCCAGTTCCTCTCAGATTCGTTCACACTCCCTGTGGGTGCTAAGAATCGAGATGCGGCGATTGCATGGCTTAAGGTCGCTGGATCAGCGGCCGGGCAGGATGCGTTCAACGTGAAGAAGGGTTCGATCCCTGCACGTAATGATGCCGATAAGGCTATCTATCCTCCATACCTCCAGTCCGCTATGGATGATTGGGGTAGCAACAAAATCGCAGGCTCACTGACACATGGTGTGACGGCATCCAATGCATGGAAAGCAGAAATCGATACCGCCCTTGGCCTCTTCCTACAGAATAAAGATGTAGCGAAGTTCCAAGCAGCGCTCGCGACTGCTGCAACAAGCGCAGGTAAGTAGCTACTGAAGAATTGGGAGCGGCCTTCGGATCGCTCCCAATTCGATTATTAGGGAAGGATTCCCATGAAGCGGGCCAAGGACTGGATGCCTGGCTTGCTCTTGACCGCACCATCTCTTGTCGCGCTCGCCATCTTTGTCTATGGCTTCATTGGTTGGAATTTTCGAATCTCTCTCACCAACTGGAAAGCGCTTTCGCCTGATTACAGCTTCATCGGACTGCAGAACTATAGAGACTTACTCGTCGATGAGCGATTCAAGATTGATATCAAAAACTCTCTTATATTCACTGTAGTTTTCATGGTCGCATGCCTTCTCTTAGGTTTGCTCTTGGCAATCTTGCTGGATCAGAAACTGAAATTCGAGGGACTATTTAGGAGCGTTTATCTTCTACCTATGGCGATTTCATTTATCGTCACAGGTGTTGTCTGGCGCTGGTTGATGAATCCAGCGACTGATGATCGAATAAGTGGAATCAACCTGCTGTTTACAAAGATTGGCCTAGATTCCTTAGTCAATCAATGGCACCTAACTCCTAACTGGGGGATGGCCGGAATCGCCCTACCTGCGGTTTGGCAGATGGCTGGCTACACAATGGCGCTTTTCTTGGCGGGAATCCGAAGCATCCCTGAAGAGATTCGTGAAGCTGGTCGAGTGGATGGTGCATCTGAGTGGCGAATCTATCGCCATGTGATCTTGCCACAACTGCGCCCCATCGCACTATCTGCGATCGTGATACTTGGTCATATCTCACTCAAAGTATTTGACTTGATTATTGCTATTGCAGGAAAACAACTCGCCCTTGATGTCCCAGCAATCTACATGTGGCAGACATCTTTTGATGCATACAACTTCGGCAAAGGTGCAACTCTTGCGACATACATTCTTTTTAGCGTCGCGATAGTCATCATTCCTTACCTGATTTTCACCATGCGTCAGGAGCGAAATTCATGAAAAAGTCTCGCCTCTCTCTATATCCAGCATTGATTTTTTTTCTCATCTTCTTCTTGCTTCCAGTCTATGTGGTTATAGTAACTTCACTTAAGCCACTTGGTGATATTTCACTCGATACGATGTGGTCGTTGCCGAAGTCTTTTGACTTTGTTAATTACTCCCTTGCTTGGGAGAAACTTGGTCCTTCGGTCATCAATAGCTTCCAACTTGTCATCCCCGCTGCCTTGATCGCATCATTCCTAGGCAGCATGAATGGTTTCGTCTTGGCTAAATGGAAGTTTCCGGGCGCAGATGTCGTATTTCCGGTAATCCTTTTCGGGATGTTCATTCCCTATCAATCAATCTTGATTCCGCTTGTTACCACCATGCGCGAGCTTGGCATCTACGGCGGTATCCCCGGATTGATTCTGGTTCACGTTATTTATGGGCTTCCCATCATGACTCTCATCTTCCGTAACTACTATGCATCTGTTCCGAATGAGTTGATAGAGGCGGCCAAAGTCGATGGAGCGGGAATGCTTGGAACTTATTTTCGAGTGGTTCTTCCAATATCTATCCCGGCCTTCATCGTCGCCATCATCTGGGAATTCACTTCCATTTGGAATGACTTCCTCTTCGCAGTCGTCCTCACTGGTCCATCTTCTTGGCCCGTAACCGTAGCGCTCAACAACATCGCAGGAAGCCAGATAGTCCAGTGGAACGTGCAGATGGCTGGCGCACTCATTGCCTCACTTCCAACAGTGCTGGTCTACATAATCCTTGGCCGCTATTTCCTTCGTGGGCTTATGTCAGGAGCACTGAAGGGTTAAACAAATCACACACTCTCTCTACCAATGCTCCCCTCTTCTTCAATACCGGAATAATTTTTCTTTCGCGCGCTAATGCAATCTCCCAAACAACTGGTGCAAGTTGAACACTTCTATATGCTGTTGGCACTGCTGTTATTGGCGGCACAAGCCTTTTCAGTGGAAAAGGAAAGGTGAGCGATGCAATCCTCGGTGGTCTCGTCGTTGCAGTCATCGATAATGGAATGGCCTTGCAGGGCTACCCTGCAGGTATCAAGTTCATGGTCACAGGCACAGTCCTTTTAATCTCTGCAACCATCGATGCTATTTCTAGGCGGAGCGCGACCACGACTTAAGTGGCGCATAAGTTAACAAGAGGTTGACTTAAGAGGGTTTCGAAGTGAATGAAAGAGAGGGTATTCTTCTCACTCTTTCTTGCGGGAGTGGTGAAATGGCAGACACGCAGGTCTTAGGAACCTGTGTCTTCGGACGTGTGGGTTCAAGTCCCACCTCCCGCACCAGAAGAACATCGCCTTCGCAGTCTCTACCCATAATCAAGTGCTTCACCCCATTTTCAAGCTAGAGCTAATCGTGGGAAGATTCACGCCCCCTGAAAGTACTTACCAGAAGTGCTGAACTAATGAGGAGCTGAAAAAAGTGGCAGATAAGAATTTTTTATCATGGGTTGGATTTAAGGGCGAAGAAAGTGATGCCAGTAAAACAAATCTTAACGCAGGATCAGCATCTCTAGATCGCATCCGCGAACTTGAATCCCAGCTAAACGATCTTCGTTCCCGCCGCGACATCACAGGGCTAAGCAAGGAAGAGTTTGAAATTCTGGCGACCGAGACTGCGATGTCTATCATTCGCACCGCTCAGCAGCGCGAAGCTAAAGCAAACTCAAGTGCCGAGAGAGTGTTAAACGAGAGCAAGAAGCTAGCAACTTCAACTCTCGAACAAGCTGAAG
>VGAL01000055.1 GCA_016870715.1 Actinomycetota bacterium
GAATTCCGTTGAACTGAATCAAGTAACTCACGCTTCTCTCCTCGTTGGGGAACTCTGATTTCAACTTTGCTATTTCGTCTTTGGGAGATTAAATCTGCAAGGGCGCCCCCATCCTCCAGGGGAACATTGACCAAGATCTCATCTGGAATCTCAGCGCCATCGGCAGCGAGATATTTCGTAGCCAAAAGTTGTTCGAGGTGATCAGCACGATTGACCTCAACGCCAGATTCGACAATCCACGATTGCGCGCTAGTTACTCGACCATTTCGGACTTGGAATTGTGTTATCGCACCTTTGCCACCCATCTCTTCCCAAATGCTGGCAAAGAGATCCACATTTGAATCTAATGGCAGCGCCACTGAGTTAGAGGTTGATATCTTCTCTAGAGCATCTATTTGGTCTCGTAACTTTGCAGCGCTCTCAAAATCCTCGCTCTCAGAGGCGGCGGTCATCTGCTCGCGCAAGTCCCCAATAAGTTTTTTTGGATCAGAGTTCATAAAGGAAATGAGGGAATTCACCAATTGGTGATACTCAGATGAACTTATCTCATCTTTCTTGATACAAGGAGCGACGCATTTGCCGATATATCCGAGTAAGCACGCTCGATTGCTCCGCTCGGCTCGGGCAAAGACGCCGCTAGTGCACGACCTGAGGGGGAAAATCGTCTGCAAGATATCGACCAACTCTCGCAAGGCCCATGCATGCGGATATGGCCCGAAGTATTTCGTGCCATCTTTGCGAATATTTCGAGTTACAAAGATTCGAGGCACTGAATCCTTTACCGTGACTGCAAGATAGGGAAAAGACTTATCATCACGAAAAATTACGTTGTACTTTGGCCGTTCTTGTTGGATCCAATTGAATTCTAATTGGAGAGATTCGATTTCATTCCCGACGATAGTCCAATCGACCCGGGTGGCTTCCCAGACCATGGTGCGCACCTTCTCATCGAGAGCGCTCTGGAAATAGGTGCTCAAACGTGCCCGTAAATTCTTCGCCTTGCCGACATAAATCACTCGATTTTGATCATTGAAGAATCGGTATACGCCAGGAGATGTGGGAATGTTGTTAGGGCGATAGCTATTGGGGTTAGCCACGATTTCCGCCGCCAGTTAGCACCTCTGCCAAGAAGACGCCCGTATAACTCTTCTTGTTCTTCGCAACCGCTTCTGGAGTTCCTTCTGCAACGATGGCGCCACCGCGCGAGCCGCCATCAGGTCCTAGATCGATAACCCAATCGGCGCTCTTAATGACATCGAGATTATGCTCAATGACCACGACAGTATTGCCGCCATCGGCTAAGCGATTAAGTACGCCCAACAATTTGCCGACATCTTCAAAATGTAAGCCAGTAGTCGGCTCATCGAGTACATAGATTGTTCGCCCTGTGGAGCGGCGCTGAAGCTCGGTTGCCAGTTTAACTCGCTGCGCCTCGCCCCCTGAAAGTGTCGGCGCCGATTGCCCCAGACGAACATATCCCAAACCAACATCACAGAGGGTCTTTAGGTAGCGGGCGATTGCGGGCACGCTTTGAAAGAATTCGTAAGCATGCTCAATGGGCATGTTGAGCACTTCGGAGATGTTCTTACCTTTGTAATGCACCTCTAAAGTTTCTCTGTTGTATCTGGCACCATGACAAACTTCGCAGGGCACGTAAACATCGGGAAGAAAGTTCATCTCGATGGTGATGGTGCCATCACCTGAACAGTTCTCGCATCGCCCACCTTTGACGTTGAAGGAGAATCGTCCTTGCTGATAACCGCGAATCTTTGCTTCGGCAGTCTCTGCAAAAAGCCCACGCACCTTATCGAAAACTCCAGTGTAGGTAGCAGGGTTAGAACGTGGCGTTCGTCCGATTGGAGATTGATCGACATGAACGACCTTATCTAGAGCATCAATACCTGTGATGTTCTTATGTCTGCCGGGGACTATTCGAGCGCCATTTAATTTATTTGCCAGAACGCTGTAAAGAATTTCGTTTACCAATGTCGATTTTCCCGAACCACTTACTCCGGTTACAGCGACGAAGGTCCCTAATGGAATCTCAACATCGATATTTTGGAGGTTGTTCTCTCTGGCCCCTTTAATATGAATCTTTCGCTTCGGGTCAACCGGACGACGCACTGAAGGAATGGCGATTTCTTTACGCCCAGAGAGGTAGGCGCCAGTGATCGATTGCTTGCTCTCAATTAACTCTTTGTATGGACCAGAGACCACTACCTCTCCGCCATGCTCTCCTGCTCCAGGGCCAATATCTACGATCCAATCTGCAGTACGAATCGTCTCTTCGTCGTGTTCAACGACAATCAGGGTATTGCCTAGATCCCGCAAGCGCGTCAGGGTTTCAATTAGCCTTCTGTTATCGCGCTGATGAAGACCGATGCTCGGCTCATCCAATACATAAAGCACCCCCACTAAACCCGACCCAATCTGGGTTGCCAATCTAATTCGCTGCGCCTCGCCCCCTGAAAGTGTGGCAGCAGGACGATCTAGGGAGAGGTAATCCAATCCAACATCAAGGAGAAAACCAAGGCGGGCATTTACCTCCTTTAATACCCGTTCTGCAATTTTCTTCTCGCGCGCACTGAGCGAAAGTTTGCTGATGAATAGAGCGCACTCGGAGATGGAAAGTGCGCAGAGTTGAGCGATATTCAATCCGCCAAGGGTCACCGCGAGGATCTCATCCTTGAGCCGAGCACCCTTACATGCGGGGCAGGGTGTCTCACGCATAAATGCTTCATATCTATCGCGACTAAATTCGCTCTCGGTCTCACCATGACGCCGCTCCAGGAATGGCACTACACCTTCAAAGCCGGTGCTGTATTGCCGAGCTCGTCCATAGCGATTCTTATATTTGACGTGAACTTCGTATTCATATCCGTTGAGAATCGCATCTTTCGCTTTCGCACTCAGTTTTTTCCAAGGAGCATCGAGGGAGAAGTTCATATCTTTCGAGAGCGCCTCAAGTAATCTCAAGAAATATTCAGAGCTGGAACCCATTGACCATGGGGCAACTGCGCCTTCATAGATACTGAGTGAATCATCAGGAACAATCAACTCCATATCCACTTCGAGTTTGGTTCCTATTCCGGTGCAGTCGGCGCAGGCACCAAAGGGAGAATTGAAAGAGAATGAACGCGGCTCGAGTTCCTCGATTGAAATGCCACAACGCATACATGCCATCTTCTCGCTGAAGGTCCGTTCACGATCTACCGCTTTCTCATCCCGCTCGATGAAATCCAAAGTGACAATCCCATTTCCCAAGCGGAGCGCCGTTTCAATGGAATCGGTCAAGCGCTGCTTGCTGCTACCTTTGGCTGTAAGACGATCGACGACTACTTCAATAGTGTGCTTCTCTTGCTTCTTTAGCTTTGGGACCTCATCAAGACCGTGGACAACACCATCTACTCGCACTCGCGCGAACCCTTGAGTAGTGAAGTCCTTCCATAGATCAAGGAACTCACCTTTACGCTCTCGCACCACAGGAGCCAGGACATGAAATTTCGTCACTTCAGGGAGTGTAAGGATTTGATCCACGATCTGTTGTGCAGATTGACGCGCGACAGGATTTCCACATTTGGGACAATGTGCTTTACCGGCTCGCGCATAGAGAAGTCGGAAGTAATCGTAAACCTCGGTGATGGTACCCACGGTGGATCGTTAATCGTAAACCTCGGTGATGGTACCCACGGTGGATCGTGGATTTCGATTAGTCGATTTCTGATCAATCGAGACTGCTGGCGATAGCCCCTCAATAAAGTCAACGTCAGGCTTATCTAACTGACCCAAAAACTGTCGAGCATATGCAGAGAGGGATTCGACATACCGACGCTGACCTTCAGCAAATATGGTGTCGAAGGCGAGGCTAGACTTACCCGAACCCGATAGCCCAGTAAAAACTATTAGGGCATTGCGCGGAAGATCAATCGAAATATCCTTGAGGTTATGTTCGCGGGCGCCACGAACTACTAAGCGTTCTTTCATGCCCCAGCGCCCTCCATTCCTCGTAGCTCTCGTTTCAATTCATGTATTTCATCGCGCAATCTAGCAGCCAATTCAAATTGGAGATTCTCCGCGCTTGCTCGCATCTGCTCGGTAAGAGCAGAAATCAGGCCGATAAGTTCTTCCTTAGGTAACTTGCCAAGTTCGCTCGCATTTCGGCCAACCGCTGGCATGGAAGTGACTCGTTTTGCTCGTGCAATGAGTTTTTCGGAGTCATCTTCCTCTTTGGATATTGAATCAGTGATGTCTGCAATCTTCTTCCGTAACGGTTGTGGATCGACGCCATGCTCAATGTTGTATGCGACCTGTTTATCGCGGCGGCGATTAGTCTCGTCAATCGCTTTAATCATCGAATCAGTCAGATTATCTGCATACATATGAACTTCGCCCGAAACATTTCGAGCAGCACGACCTATCGTTTGGATAAGCGATGTTGCCGAACGTAAGAAACCCTCTTTGTCAGCATCAAGAATCGCAACTAAAGAGACTTCGGGAAGATCTAACCCTTCTCTAAGAAGATTGATTCCGACGAGAACGTCATACTCCCCCAATCGCAACTCACGCAGGAGTTCTACTCGTCGCAAAGTATCAACTTCAGAGTGGAGATATCGAACCTCGATTCCCTGCTGTACCAAGTAATCAGTGAGATCTTCCGACATTTTTTTAGTCAGGGTTGTCACGAGAACGCGTTCATTCTTCTCAGCTCGCTCACGAATCTGATGGACCAAGTCATCAATCTGACCTTTGATTGGCTTGATGATAACTTTTGGATCGACTAAACCCGTGGGGCGAATAACTTGCTCAACCACGCGCGGTGCAATTCCCAATTCATATTTTCCTGGTGTTGCCGATAGATACATCTTCTGTGGAGTTCGTTCGAGGAATTCACTCCATTTGAGCGGGCGGTTATCTAACGCGCTTGGCAACCGGAAGCCATGCTCCACCAGAGTTCGCTTACGTGAAGCATCGCCCTCGAACATCGCACCTATCTGTGGGACTGTCACATGGGATTCGTCGATGATGCAGAGAAAATCCTCTGGAAAATAATCGAGTAAGCAATTGGGTGGATCTCCAGGGGCGCGTCCATCGATATGGCGTGAATAGTTCTCAATTCCCGAACAGAATCCAAGTTGCCTGATCATTTCGATGTCGAAAGTAGTACGCATCCGAAGTCGTTGCGCCTCAAGCAACTTCCCGCTTCTCTCAAAGTTTGCCAATTGCTCGGCTAGCTCTATCTCTATGGCGCTAATTGCCCGATCCATCGTCGCTTTACTTGCCGAGTAGTGCGAAGCTGGGAAGACGAAAGCCTCTTTCTCTTCACTGAGAACCTCTCCAGTAAGCGGATGGAGAGTGAGTAAGCGCTCTATCTCATCGCCAAACATTTCTATTCGAAGTGCGGTCTCCTGGTAGACCGGAATGATCTCAATTGTGTCGCCACGCACCCGAAAAGTTCCTCGTTCGAACGCCGTGTCATTTCTGGAATATTGAATGGAGACAAACTTACGGAGTAAAGAAGTTCTTTCAATCGACTCCCCTACTCGAAGTGGGATCATTCCATCGACATACTCTTGAGGAGTTCCTAGGCCATAGATACACGAAACGGTTGAGACAACAACGACATCGCGTCGAGTGAGGAGTGAGTGAGTAGCCGAATACCGGAGGCGCTCTACCTCTTTATTGATTGAGGAATCCTT
>VGAL01000056.1 GCA_016870715.1 Actinomycetota bacterium
ATGTTCCCCTGGAGGATGGGGGCGCCCTTGCAGATTTAATCTCCCAAAGACGAAATAGCAAAGTTGAAATCAGAGTTCCCCAACGAGGAGAGAAGCGTGAGTTACTTGATTCAGTTCAACGGAATTCTCACGATGTGCTTTTTCGACATCTTGCTAAACGATCTCAAGATATTTCAACTCGCAGTCAGGCTCTTGAGGAGATTGCTCAGGCTTTAGGTATGGATCAGGCTCCGCTTCGTATCGAGTGTTTCGATATCGCGAATATGCAGGGCAGTCAGATTGTTGCATCTATGGTCGTGTTCGAAGATGGGGTAGCGAAGAAATCCGATTATCGACGCTTTAGCATTCAGAGCGAAACGGGTAAACCCAATGATGTGGCGGCCATGAAACAAGTTCTCTCTCGTCGGTTGGCGCGTATGGATGAGGAGATAATTGACGAGAACGAAGTGGATTGGAGCAAGGTGAAGTTCGCCTATCCACCGCAATTGATTATTGTCGATGGCGGCAAACCTCAAGTTAATGCCGCTGCTGAAGTACTAGAAGGTCGAGATATTTTCCTATGTGGTTTAGCTAAGCGATTTGAAGAGGTCTGGTTACCGAACGCCAAAGATCCCATCATCTTCCCGCGAAATAGCGAGGCGCTCTACCTCTTTCAACGGATTCGAGATGAGGCGCATCGATTTGCGAACACCTATCATCGGAGCAAGCGGTCAAAAGAGGGGTTAGCTTCAATTCTGGAAGAGATTGATGGACTAGGGGCAGTTCGACGTAAGACTCTTATCGACCATTTTGGATCGGTGGCGAAAATTCGCGCTGCAGGGGTCGATGAGATTGCAGCTCTGACCGGCATCGGCCCAAAGATTGCTACCCATATTGCCCATGCTTTAGCGAAAGAGGCGGGTGCGCTCACCGGTGTAGATGCGGCTACTGGGGAGATCCTTGACAGTAGTGAAAAGGTAGTGGAGCCAGAGGTGTGAGTAAGTTGGAAATTCTGGAGAGGCGGGTGCTCAGATGGATGTGGTCGTGATTACCGGGATGAGTGGCGCCGGACGATCCACTGCAGCTCATGTACTGGAAGATCATCAGTGGTACGTGGTCGACAATCTTCCAGCGACGATGCTCTTTCCGCTTGTAAATGAACTCCGCGAGGAGCGCGAAAATGTGGCAGTTGTCATCGATGTGCGAAGCATGGAATTCTCCACCGAGTTAGCTGTAGGAATCAAAGCGTTGCGCAGTAATGGCGATAGCGTGCGAATTCTCTTCTTAGATTCTCATGATGAGGTGTTAGTTCGAAGATACGAGTCCACTCGACGTCCACATCCACTACAGGGAGATGATCGGATAGTCGACGGCATTGCGCGAGAGCGAGAGCTGCTCCGAAACTTGCGCGCTGAAGCTGAGATTGTCATCGATTCTTCTTCCCTCAATATTCATCAGCTTGCACTTAAGGTTGATCAGACTTTCTCCAGTGAGAGTGAACGGGCGCTGCATATCTCGTTACTATCATTCGGATATAAGTACGGAATCCCTTACGATGCAGATTTCACTCTGGATTGCCGATTCATCCCCAATCCACACTGGGATCCAGCGTTGCAGTCGATGAGTGGACGCGAGCAACCAGTCTCGGATGCGGTATTGGGCCACTCGGCAACAGAAGAGTTTATCAAGAACTTCATCACGCTATTTAAGAGCGCAAGTTCTGGTTTTCTTACTGAGGGAAAGCGCTACATAACGATCGCTTTTGGGTGCACAGGAGGAAGACATCGAAGCGTTGCAGTTGCCCAGGAAGTTGCAAAGAGACTTGAACATTTCGGAATGGATGTACACCTTCAGCATCGAGATGTTGAGCGCGGGTAAGTGATGAGCATAGATTCAAAGATTCCTGTTGTCGCGATGGGTGGTGGCCATGGACTTGCTGCCACCCTCACAGCGCTTCGCGAAATCACTACTGACATCACTGCGCTTGTTACCGTTGCTGATGATGGCGGTTCCAGCGGACGCTTACGCGCTGAGTTTGGTGTTATGCCTCCAGGGGATTTACGTATGGCCCTTGCCGCGCTCTGCTCCGATGACGAGTGGGGAAGCGGATGGGCTCGAGTTCTCCAACATCGCTTCTCTAGTGCCGGTGATCTCGACGGTCATAGCGTAGGAAATTTGCTACTCACCGCGTTATGGGAAATTCATGAGGACCCGGTTGTGGGTTTGGCGAAGGTTGCTGAACTTCTTCGAGTGGTGGGACGAGTATTACCCATGTCTTCGCAACCCTTAGAGATTCAAGCGCAGGTGCGGACTCGAGATGATGGCGTCGAGAAGGTAGAGATAGTTCGCGGACAGAGCGCTGTCGCGCTTGCGCGCGGAGTGATCGAGCAGGTGCACCTCATTCCGGATTCGCCCCCCACTCATCCAGAGGCCCTCGCCGCCATCGAACGAGCAGAGTGGGTAACCCTTGGTCCAGGTTCCTGGTATTCAAGCGTCTTGCCGCACCTACTCTTACCGCAGACTCGAGCTGCACTTGCGCATACGAAGGCGCGCAAGCTCCTCTTACTCAACCTCACCTCACCATATCCAGGTGATGAGGCAGCGCAGATCGGTGCGCAGGGGCGGCTAGCTTTTCTTCAACAACATGCCCCAGAAGTTCCCTTTGATGTCATCCTTGCCGACCCGAGTATTCTCACAAATGAATTAGTCGAGTATGTGGCCACTTTGGGGGCTCGCCTTGAGGTTCGTGACCTAGCCCACGCGCCAACTAGCGACCAGCACGACCCAAAAAAGGTAGTTTCGGCTTTGCGTGAGATCATGGCGAAAGCCTGAGTATCCGCAAGACGGGATGATATTTCTAGCGAGCAGGAGAGGGGGATCTTCAGCAGATGGCAATGACCGCTGCCGTGAAAGATGAGTTAAGTCGCTTAGCAATCTCCAAACCGTGCTGTCGAAAAGCTGAAGTCTCAGCGCTCCTACGTTTTGCTGGGGGACTACATATCACTGCTGGAAGAGTTGTCGTAGAAGTGGAGTTAGATACTGCACAGAGCGCTCGTCGATTACGGAAAGAGATCTCCGAAGTCTATGGACACGAGAGTGATCTCACTGTGCTCACCCCTGGAGGATTACGGAAAGGTAGTCGCTATGTCTTGCGCGTAGCCGAGACGGGCGAGGCCCTTGCCAGACAGACTGGGCTTATTGATGGAAATGGTCGCCCAGTGCGGGGATTGCCACCACAGATAGTTTCCGCTGCTAAGTGTGATGCTGAATCAGCGTGGCGAGGGGCATTCCTTGCCCATGGATCACTTACAGAACCTGGACGTTCTTCAGCCCTTGAGATAACCGCTCCTGGTCCTGAAGCAGCACTTGCCCTTGTTGGTTCGGCGCGACGATTGGGAATTACTGCAAAGGCACGGGAGGTGCGCGGCGTGGACCGCGTCGTGGTGCGCGATGGTGATGCGATTGGTGCACTTCTTACTCTCATGGGGGCGCACGAGAGCGTTCTTGCGTGGGAAGAGCGACGGATGCGCCGAGAGGTGCGTGCCACCGCTAATCGTTTGGCTAATTTTGATGATGCAAATCTACGACGCTCCGCACGTGCTGCTGTTGCTGCATCAGCGCGAGTGCAGCGGGCCATTGAAATCTTAGGAGTAGAGATTCCGGATCACCTTCTCGAAGCTGGGCGACTGCGAATAGAGCATGGCCAGGCCAGTCTTGAGGAATTGGGATCGCTGGCAAATCCACCCATGACCAAGGATGCAATCGCAGGGCGAATCCGGAGACTTCTTGCAATGGCAGATAAACGTGCAGCAGAGATGGGAATACCAGATACTGAATCGGGAATTAGCTCCGATTTGTTAACGTGAGGATGGAAAGCGATGGGTAACAAAGTCAAAGTTGGCGTCAATGGATTTGGACGTATTGGTCGAAACTTTTTCCGAGCAGTTCTCGCCTCTGAAACTGCTCGCAATTCTATTGAGCTCGTGGCAATCAATGACCTCACCGATACCGCGACCCTAGCTCACCTTCTTAAATACGATTCCATACTTGGGCCGCTCGGCAAGAGCGTTTCGCATACCGAGAATTCGATAACCGTTGATGGAAAGAGTATTACGGTCTTTGCCGAGCGCGATCCAGGAGCACTTGCTTGGTCGTCAGTCGGAGCGCAAATAGTGATTGAGTCCACGGGGATTTTTACTAAAGGTGAACAAGCAAAGAAACATCTCATCGGAGAGGCAAAGAAAGTCATCATCAGCGCGCCAGCAACCGACGAAGATGTCACCATTGTTATGGGCGTCAATCACGATAAATATGACCCAAGTAAGCATACGATTATTTCGAACGCATCATGCACAACAAATTGTCTAGCTCCAATGGCAAAAGTCCTGCAAGATAGCTTTGGTATCGAACGGGGCATGATGACAACAATTCATGCCTACACCAACGACCAGGTAATACTAGATTTCCCACATAAAGACCTGAGGCGGGCACGTGCAGCCGCTACATCCATCATCCCAAGTAGTACTGGCGCGGCAAAGGCAATTAGCCTGGTCCTGCCGAATCTCAAGGGAAAGATGGATGGATATGCAATGCGAGTTCCCGTTCCTGTCGGTTCTGTGACCGATTTAAACGTTGAACTCTCTCGCGAGGTATCCGCTGCAGAGATAAACGCGGCTTTAAGGGCAGCCGCTGAAGGTCCGCTCAAAGGAATCTTGGAATACACCGAAGATCCCATCGTCTCTGCTGACATCGTCACTAATCCACATTCATGTATCGTCGATAGTCAATTGACAAAGGTCATCGGAAAGAGCGCAAAGGTTGTCGGTTGGTACGACAATGAATGGGGATACTCTAATCGCCTAGTTGATTTAGTCTCCTTCGTCGGACAAACGCTCTAAGTAGTCGCGACCGACCCTATGCACACGCTAGAGTCCTTTGATTTTACAGATAAGCGAGTGATACTTCGCTGTGATTTAAATGTGCCAATCAAGAATGGTCAGATCACCGATCCTGGTCGAATCGTTGCATCGTTGCCGACAATCGAAATAATTGGAAAGAAAGCCCGCTCGATTGTGATCTTGGCTCATCTTGGTCGCCCCAAAGAGGGCTTTGCACCTGAATTTTCTCTGACTCCAGTTGCCAATCGCTTAGGTGAGTTGTTAAAGGATGTTGTCGCCTGTGTCTCTGATATCGAAGAGGCAAAAAAGCTCGCTGCCGCGAGTCCAGGAACAGTTGTACTACTCGAGAATATTCGCTTCTTCGCCGCTGAGACGAGTAAAGATGATGGCGAGCGTGCAGCCTTTGCACGAGAGTTAGCTACTCTCGGAGATATCTACGTAGGTGATGGATTCGGTGCAGTTCATCGCAAACACGCCTCTGTCTATGACCTTCCGCAATTGATGCCACATTGCGCAGGA
>VGAL01000057.1 GCA_016870715.1 Actinomycetota bacterium
GCTTCATCGACGGTATCTGGCAGAACATCTACGGCGAAATAAATTTTCTTCGCTGCCTTGCTCAAATCACCGAATTCGACCCCGACTCGATCCCACGCTTGAGCGCTTTCGGGAGGATAACGGCGATGGAGGATTTCGACTATTTCCTGGGCGCTCGCCGTTCTCACGCTATAAGTCTACTGGCTTGGTGTTGGGAGAGGTTAGACCTCATTTTTTACCTGACTCCTATTCCATGTAACTCACTTGTAAACTCACCTTGTGGGTCTAACTGCGATTCGTAAGACGTTAAAGGTGGGTGCCTGCGTTTTCGGAGTATCCGCAATTTTCCTGATTGCTCTACCTGGAATGTTCCTTGATCTGTTAGGTATGCAATCAGGTGCTCAACTCCAATGGTCGATGCGGATGATTGGAATAACTGTCTTTGCACTCGCTGGGAACATGTGGAACAACTCTAAGCAAGAGAATGAAGAACGTGTTATTTACGTTGCACGAATCATGTGCGTTAGCGCAGCAGCTCTTGGACTTTTGACATTACTGATTCCGGTTGAACTAACCTGGTTTGGTTACCTCTATGCAGCTATCGGTTTCGGATTTTCCCTGAGCTATCTAGTTAACCTTGCGCGAGTCTCACGCAGGTAGATTCTCTGGGTTAGGAATACCTTCGACCTGAGAGATCTCGCTAAATTTGATAAGTTTCTGCCCTCACTAGAGAGCATAAGTTGAGGAGAAACTATGAGCGTAGAAGCAGGCAAATGCCCAGTCCCCCACGGTTCGTTAACTTCACAGGGCGCCGCCCAAGAGAAGTGGTGGCCCAACTCCCTCAACCTTGAGATCTTGCATCAACATGACACCAAAATCAATCCGTTGGGAGAGAACTTCAACTACCGTGAAGAGTTGAAGAAGTTAGATGTTGCAGCGCTCAAAAAAGATCTCCACGACCTCATGACCGATAGTCAATCATGGTGGCCGGCGGATTGGGGTCACTACGGCGGACTCTTTATTCGGATGGCTTGGCACTCTGCGGGCTCCTATCGAACTGCAGATGGTCGCGGTGGTGCAGGGTCGGGAACGCTTCGCTTTGCACCTCTTAATTCCTGGCCGGATAACACCAACCTCGATAAAGCGCGACGATTGCTCTGGCCGATTAAGAAGAAGTATGGAAATACAATCAGTTGGGCTGACTTGATGATTCTTGCCGGCAACGTGGCATACGAATCGATGGGATTAAAGACTTTTGGTTTTGGATTTGGGCGCGAAGATGTATGGGCGCCGGAGATTGATACCTACTGGGGTTCAGAGAAGGAGTGGCTGGAGCCAAGTGATAGTCGTTATGGCGACCTCAATGATGCAAGCACGATGGAGAATCCACTCGCTGCTGTGCAGATGGGTTTGATTTATGTGAACCCTGAGGGAGTTAATGGAGTCTCTGATCCCCTTCGCACCGCAGCGCACGTCCGCGAGACCTTCGCGCGGATGGCGATGAATGATGAAGAGACCGTTGCACTTACTGCCGGCGGGCACACTGTTGGTAAAGCCCATGGAAATGGAAAGGCAACAAACCTCGGGCCAGAACCAGAGGCAGCAGATATCTCTGAGCAAGGCCTTGGTTGGAATAACCATGCATCACGCGGAGTTGGTCGTAACACTGTCACTAGTGGCATCGAAGGTGCATGGACTACCCATCCAACAAAGTGGGACAACGGTTACTTCGATCTGCTTTTCAAGTACGAGTGGAAGCTCACTAAATCTCCAGCGGGTGCAAATCAGTGGGAGCCGGTGAATATCGCAGAAGAAGACAAGCCTGTAGATGTCGAAGATCCTTCGATTCGCTACAACCCGATGATGACTGATGCGGATATGGCGATGATTAAAGACCCGATCTACCGCGCAATCTCAGAGCGATTCCATAAAGATCCTGCTTATTTCAGTGATGTCTTTGCACGCGCCTGGTTCAAGTTAACCCACCGCGATATGGGGCCGAAGGTCCGTTACTTCGGGCCAGAGGTTCCGAAGGAAGATTTAATCTGGCAAGACCCAGTGCCACACGGCAATGCACAATATGATGTTGCTGCAGTGAAAGCGAAAATTGCTGCATCGGGATTGACTATCAGTGAGATGGTGGCGACTGCGTGGGATAGCGCGCGCACTTTCCGAACTTCAGATAAACGCGGTGGTGCTAACGGAGCGCGCATCCGACTTGAACCGCAGCGAAGTTGGGTGGGCAATGAACCAGAGCGCTTGAAGAAAGTTCTCGGGGTGCTCGAGCCAATCGCAAAAGAGGCTGGGGCGAGCATTGCTGACGTCATCGTCCTTGCGGGAAATGTCGGCGTCGAAATGGCAGCGAAAGCGGCGGGCATAGATATCGCGGTTCCCTTCGCACCTGGGCGTGGTGATGCAACTCAGGAGCAGACTGATGCAGAATCTTTTGCGCCTTTGGAACCGCTACACGATGGCTTCCGTAATTGGCAGAAAGATAGCTACGTTGTTGAACCAGAAGAGTTACTCCTCGATCGCGCGCAGTTGATGGGATTGACCGCTCCTGAGATGACAGTGCTCATTGGCGGTATGCGTGTTATCGGAACAAACCATGGTGGCTCCAAGCATGGAGTCTTCACTGACAAAGTAGGAGCGCTAACAAACGACTTCTTCGTCAATCTCACCGATATGGGATTTATTTGGGAACCAAGAGGCGAGAACTTCTACAACATCCGCAATCGTGAAACTGGCGAAGTCAAGTTCACAGCAACCCGAGCTGACTTAGTCTTCGGATCAAACTCCATTTTGCGTTCCTATGCTGAGGTTTATGCGCAGGACGATAACAAGAGGAAGTTTGTTGAGGATTTCGTTACCGCATGGAACAAGGTGATGAATTCTGACAGGTTCGACTTAGCGTAAAAACGGCTGTTGATTGCACTCTAGATTCCCAAACCTTGTTATGGCAAATGGTGAAATCACTGTTGCAGGCGTAAGTTTAAAGAATCTAGGGTGCGATAATCGAGGGTGTTACGTATCCTTGGGGCGGTAAGTGAGTAGAACTACCGACTTTTGAGAGAACCTGTGGGCGGTGAGGGTTTCCCTCCGCTTTTTTCGGGTGCTTCTCCGACTTTTGGATTGTCGGGTCATAATCAGTTAACTTACACGAGAAATATGAAGTAGGAAAGCGTTAATTCCTATATCTACCTATTTATAAAGTACTCAGATAATATTGAATTGTGAAAAAGCGTCTAATTGCCTTACTAGTGATCACACCACTTCTGCTTTCATCTCAAGCGTCTACCTCTCATGCCTCAGCTAAGGCGGGGGCAAAGTGCTCAAAGGTGGGAAGTAAATCAGTAGTTGGCACAAAAACATTTACCTGCATAAAGTCTGGTAATAAATTAATTTGGAATAAGGGTGTTACTTCAAAAAATCCTCAAGGGTCGAATCCAAGCCAATCACCAAAGAAGACGTCGACAACGACCCTGGGATCTGCCGAGCAGTTAATAGCTTATGAAAATATGAAAAAGTCCATGATTCCTAAATCAGCTGGGCAGTTATTTCGATTTCATTACTCGCCTAACGCAGTTCAAAGTTATATTAAATTTTTAGAATCTGATTTGCCTTCTGCTATGTCATATTGGACCAGCGTATACACTAATAAAGAACTTTTTAACGTATTTTATGGGACCGAACTTGATCTTGATTGGTTGATAGAAGCCTGGCGTCCATACGGTTTTGATAGTAACAAAGGTTTTGCAGAAGACTTTCGTGGAAGAATAAAGCGAGAAGGAACCAGATTAAATGCTGGTGCCGTTCCCTCACAATCGGATTCGAGCCACTTATCAATTTTGAGGCATTCTTCTTTGCCGACAACTCCCAATACTTTTATTCCACATGAAAATGTTCACATTGTTCAGCAGTTTTTGACAAAAAATAAAACTGGTGAGATGCCTTGCTGGCTTCGCGAAGGAAGTGCAGATTTGTTTGGATTTTTTATATCTAATGAAATGTATGGTGGCGGTGATTGGTATAACGGGGGTAAGCAGAACGCTATGAACACTTATCTTAGGGGAACAAGCGGGATTGAGCTTAGAAACTTTAATAAGGATGAGTGGTTTACACATTTAAAGTCTCTGGAAGGTAACTTCAGCGGTAATTGTGAATACACCCGCGGTTTTGCTTACGGAAGCGGCCTACTTTTATCCGAGTTATTAATGGCTGAGGGTGGGTTCGACAAAATGATGGAATTCTGGCGTGCATTCTCACTTGAAGAAGATTGGCGAAAATCTTTTAAAAATATATACGGGGTAGAAATTGATATCTGGTACAAAACCAAAGGTGTTCCTTATTTAATGCAGGAGTACGTTCGTATTAAAAAGTATTAATTTATCTATCTTGAATACAAAAGTGGGCGGTGAGGGTTTCGAACCCCCGACATCCTCGGTGTAAGCGAGGCGCTCTACCGCTGAGCTAACCACCCAGTGAAGCAACGAGCAGAAGTCTAACCTATAAAAACTCGCCTGAAACTAGAGCTTTGCAAGGGCTGCCTTGTATGCAGCAATATCGCGAGCCTCTCCCGGGCCATTCAAAACACTCCACGCGACCTTGCCGCTCTTATCGATGATGAAGGTGCCACGTGATGCCATACCACGCTCTGGCATAAAGACTCCATATGCCTTGGCAACATCACCATGTGGCCAGAAATCTGCAAGGAGTGAGAACTTGTAACCCTCATGTTCTGCAAATGCTTTGAGACTGAACATTGGATCGCATGAGATGGCAAGCAACTCGACGTTATCGTTCTGGAATGCAGCGAGATCATCGCGGAGCGAGCAGAGTTCACCAGTGCAGATACCAGAGAATGCAAAAGGATAAAAAATCACGACAACATTCTTCTTACCTCTGAAGGATGCGAGTGCAACCTTCTCGCCATGTTGATTAGTGAGTTCAAACTCTGGGGCCATCGTTCCAACTGCAGGTGCCGACATGATTTCTCCTTTGTTTCTCTTTATTTCTGCTATCTCAAGTAGGTAAGTATGTAGGGTTTTATCGCCGTCCGCCTTTTGGAGCAGTCAACTTCGTCGCGCTCCAATCCGTGCATGCGGCAAATGTAGAAGTCTGCGCAAGCCCAGCAGTCTGCGCACTCTCTTGAATATCGCTCGGCTCAACATGGCCAGCCCGACCCATCTTCGGCGTGAACAACCAAATCACACCATGGGCATCGAGAAAGGTAAGCGAGTCCACTAAACCATCAACGAGATCGCCATCATCTTCGC
>VGAL01000058.1 GCA_016870715.1 Actinomycetota bacterium
CACTTTAAGAATCTCACCATTTCGCAAGTACCAGAGCACGCCATTGTCATCTCGAATGGTCGTAATGCGCATTCCTACATTGACTACTACGCCACTGACTTCTAATAATTGAACTCGATCTCCAACCCCATATTGATCCTCGATGAGCATGGAGAGCCCTGAGAGGATATCTCGCACGATTGTCTGCGCACCTAAGCCGAGTGCAACACCAACGACGCCGGCAGAGGTAAGCAGTGGACCTAAGTTCAAACCCAACTGGTCGAGAATCATGGCGCCTGCGACTATGAAGGTGAGAGCGTTGACTGTGCTTCGAAGGAGTGCGCCAATGGTGCGAGCACGTTCTGCCGCTCGATTTTCCGTACCGCGATCAGTCTTTGCAATTAACTTATTCATTGAGCGGACTATTGCTCGGTTAGCAGAGAATCGGACGATGAGTGCAATGAGCAGAACGGTTGCAATCCGAAGGGGAGCGCCTGAGAACCAATCGATGAATTGATTTATTGCGCTATTCATGACTTCTCATTTCCTAGTACCACCATCCCTAGACATCCCTGTCCACTTAGATAGAAATGCTAGAGAGTCTGCGCTCAAATCGATGGTCCGGGAGAGTGAACGAGCGCCGTGTCCTACATTTCGCTCTGCTCTAATAAGGATTGGCCGCACATCGTCTTCGGGTTGCGCATGCTGAAGGGCGGCGCACATCTTTCTAGCGTGCAGCGGATCTACTCGAGTGTCGCCTTCGAAGACGGTAAATAAGGTCGCTGGATAACTCTGACCTTCACGGACCTGATGGTAGGGCGAGTAGCCAATCAGCCATTCAAATTCCTCTTCTATCTCTGCAGATCCATATTCATCGCTCCAGGTTGCACCCAAACCATGTAGTTCGTAGCGGACCATGTCGAGTAGCGGTGCGGAACAGACGACCGCTGCGAAGAGATCTGGTCGTTGCGTGAGCGCTGCGCCAACGAGTAACCCTCCATTGGATCCACCTTCGATTGCCAGATGCTCTGCTGTTGTCCAACCATGACTTATTAAATATTGAGCAGCGTAAATAAAATCATCAAAGACATTCTGTTTCTCACCGCGCATACCTTGGCGATGCCACTCTTCTCCCTCCTCATCGCCTCCGCGAATATTGGCGACAGCCCAAACACCACCCGCCTCAACCCAAGCGAGCGCGGTGGCTGAGAAGGTGGGATTTAATCCCACGCCAAAACCACCGTAGCCATAGAGGACTGTGGGGCGCGGTTTATCGGCGCTCTCTTGTGACGAGAGAATAAACATTCGCACTTGCGTATCATCAAATGAAGTAAAGGTAATCAACTGGGCAAAGACTTTTGGAACGGTGACGACTCCCGGAGGATCAGCATATTTTTTAATTTCTAATGTTCGTCCATCAAATGAGTAGATTGTTGGTGGCGTGACATGGTCGGTATATCCAAACCAGGCTTCATGGCCGCCTTCAGGACGTACTGCTATTCCGGTTACAGTTCCTAAACCTGGCAACGGAATGGTGCTCTGTCTCTCGCCAGTCTCGAGTGAATGTACGGTGATTTCGCTAACGGTGTGGCGGTTCCAGAGAACGAGCAACATACTTGCCGGCATCAGCGGACCATCAAGTACCGCCCAGCCCCCTAAAACTGCTTCCGGATCTTCAGGGACCAGGTCGCGCCATTCGGCAGATTCACCGACGGAGAGAAGCGTTGTGGGAGAAGAGATGCAGATTCGTCCACGCGGGGCATCGAAGTTAGTACCGATGAGGATACGACCATCGCGGAGCGGTTCGAGAGAGGTCTGTGCATCGCTCTCTGCGCTCTGAATCAAAATAAATTTTGGTGCGTTGGGCGAGGAGGCATGTAAATCGGCGAGCCAGAGATCATTACGCGGCTCGGTGCCGGCGCTGGCACTTAGGGTTAACCAACGTCCATCCATAGAGAGACTTACTCCGTAATAGTTGGTCATCTCAAGACCGGAACCAAAAATCTCTACATCACCATCAGGATTGGTGCCAACGATATGGAAGTAGACGCGGCGGTGATATGCCCGCTCCTCTTCTTTTAACAATTCAGGTGCCAGTCTGCGCACGTAGTAAAAAGCTTTGCCCCCTGGTAACCAGGCGATAGGTGAGTACCGCGCGCGATCAATAGGGCCATCGATTACTTCGTGCGTCTCAACATCCATTACATAAAGCGTGCTCTCTTCTGTTCCACCGGTAGAGAGTTGATAGGCAAGCAGATCGCCCTCCTTCGAGGGTTGCCAAGAATCGAGAGTTGTCGTTCCGCCGGAATTGATTGCCAGAGGATCAATGAGAACCTCAATGTCACTCTCAGAATCTTTACGTGTGTAGAGAATCCCTAGCTCTTCCTCTGCGCTTCGGCGCATGAAGAACTCGCGTGCCCCTCTCCAACTTGGTGTAGAGCGATAGCCGGCTCCGAGAAGTTGGCGGAGCCGCTCGCTCCAGTAGTTACGCCCGGAGAGTTCGGAAATCTGACTCTGCCATAGCCTCTCTTGGGCCATCGACCACTCATGTACATCATCGCTATCGCCTGGCTCAAGCCAGCGGTAGGGGTCGGCAACTTCACGGCCGAAATGGAGCTCGCTCGTTGAATCGCGACGATCCGGGGGATACCTCACCCCTTTAGCCTAGGGAAAAGTCACCTAATAGTTACGAACTTTTAAGGTATTTCCACGCGTCAATGCTGGTGTTCTCGAACATTCCTCAGCAAGATATCGCCATCGGGTGGTTCCCGAGTTCCAGAGGGGAGTAGTGATGCCTAACGCCCTAGTCCTCAATGCGACCTTTGAACCGCTCTGCGTCGTATCTGAGAGACGTGCGTTAGTTCTCGTTCTCAATTATCGAGCAGCGGTGATTGAAGAGTCTGGAACTTTTATCCAACACCCAGCGGGAGATATTTCACTCCCCACAGTTATCAGATTGCAACGCTATGTACGCGTGCCCTATCGAAACTCTGTTCCGCTCACGAGGCGAGCGATCTTTGCTCGCGATGGCGGTAAATGTGTCTACTGCCAGGCGCCTGCAGCGAGTATTGATCATGTGATGCCGCGCTCCCGCGGTGGAACTCATACCTGGGAGAACGTGGTCTCTGCCTGCCATCGATGTAACCATGCAAAGGCCGATCGGACCTTAAAGGATTTGGGCTGGAAATTAAAACGGCCACCTCATGAGCCATCGGGAGCAGCGTGGCGAATCCTGGGAACTGGCCGAGCAGATCCGCGATGGGTTCCCTACCTAGAACCATTTGGTGTTGCTGCGCAAAGAGCGTGATGTTTACTTACGCTAGAGTGGGAAAACTATGAGATTAGAAACTATGAAAAGGCTTCTTGTTACAACCGCTCTCACACTACTTACCCTCTGTACCGCTCCTGCTTGGGCTGTTCCACAAGAGGGAAGTGCAGATCCTGGCCAAGGGCTTACCGCTCTAGAGACCACGCTCTATTTTGTCATCGCTCCCTTAGGGCTCTTTCTTACTATCGTCGTACTGGGCTATGCGATTCATCGCCCTCGTGAGGGTAAGAGTAAAGCGACAAATGTTTTGACTGAGATTAGGTAGTGAGTCGTCGATGAGTAATCAGATTGAGACTTATATAGATGTAAAACTCGAAAATCGAGATCAGATAAGCGTTCTCTTCCGCTACGTGCTTATAGTTCCCGTTGCTATCTTCGCTTTTGCCTTTGCACCAGGTGGCGCCGAATCGTTGAGTTTGGGAATGGGCGTCATCGTGCTCCCGGTGCTCTTAGCGATTGTCTTTCGTGGCGTCTACCCAAGTTATGCGCTCCGGTTTAATCAAGCAATTTTGGAACTCTCTACTCGTCTGACTGCATATGCGGTCCTGCTCAACGACAATTACCCTTCCATCGAGGCGAACAGTTCGGTTCGGGTGATATTCCCTGATGTCGAGGGTGGAAAGAAATTAAATCGACTACTTCCGCTTGTGAAATGGATTCTTGCCATCCCGCTCTACATCGTTGGCGCGGTCTACACCATCTACGCAATCATTATGTTGATTCTCGGTTGGTTTGCCATCATCTTCACCAAAGATTTGCCGCAGGTAGTCGCCGAAGTTCTCTTCGGTACTACTCGATACTGGAATCGCGTGTTGGGTTACGCATTCCTGCTCGTCACTGATGAATATCCATCCTTCAGTTTGAAGGATTAAGTTCCGGGCTCCTAGGTTTAGAAGCGGGCATCAACTTTTTGTGCGTTGAGCGCCCGCGCAAGGGCATCTCGGTTCTCACTCACAAAACGTCGCAGCGCTGCTGGCGCATCTTTGCCGGCTCCGTTTAACCATGACTCAGATTTGTTGAGGACCTCTTCATTGACTTGGTAGGCAGGATAGAAGCCGGTCACAATCGTGGATGCCAGCTCGTAGGAGAGTTTCTCCCAGACTGAGAGAAGTGATTCGAAATACCTATCAATATATGACTTGGTCAGATCCCGTTGGAGCGGTCTGTTAAAGCCAGCGATAGTGGCGTCATGAATGTGATTGGAGAGTTCGCCACCGATTGCATCAGACCAGGCTCGCTCTTTTGCCGCAACTGTTGGAAGCGCGGCTCGAGCAGAGGCTGCATATTTATGTCCGCTAGCGGTGTTATCGCGTTCAAGTTCAGCATCAATCACTTCAGTAGAGAACTTTCCGCGCTCTGCAAGGCAGTTGATGAAGTGCCAACGTAGATCCGCATCAACGACAAGGCCTGGCAGCCTGCCATCGAGCATATCTTTGATTCGTGAATGTTGACGATCAGAGAATGCAAACGATGCAAAGCAACGTGCGTACTGCAATTGCATATCGCTTCCCTCTGCAGCCTGTTCGAGAAGAATCTCTACGCCATTAGCCACTTGTTCGCGTACCTTGTCGCGGTTCTCGTTACATGCATAGAGCTCGACCGCAGTTCCCAATTGCATCAAAGTCATAGACACGACAGAGACATCCTTCTCGGTCGACAGTCCCGTTACCGCCATTGGAACGTATTCACTTGCGCTCAACTCACCATCGCGGAGCATGTCCCATGTCGCTGACCAACAGAGTGCGCGGGTGAGCGGCTCTTCCACGCCAGAGAGTTTGGCGATTAGCGTCTTCACTGATTTGCCATCGAAACGAATCTTTCCGTAGGAGA
>VGAL01000059.1 GCA_016870715.1 Actinomycetota bacterium
CCTGAGCTCATGATGGGAAAAGGATACGAGTTTGAACCCTACAAATATGGGAGGCAATGGCCTCTTATTCTCGTGTTGCTACGAAGCAGAGATGATCACGCCATGCACCATCAATGTGAAGATAGTTCGAACGTTTGCCCTCGAGTTCAAAACCGGACTTCATAGCTACACGAATCGAAGGTTGATTCTCAGGCCGCACGTTTATCTCTATCCGATGAAGGCGCAGGTCAGTGAAGGCGTGCTCCTTCAAGAGTAAAACCGCCTTAGTTACTATCCCTTTGTTGGCAGATTCACGAGTAATCCAGTATCCGATGAATGCCATGCGGGCTGGGCCGTATGAGATACCACCGAGGGCAATGAAGCCAACTGCGACTCCATCAACAATGATGAGGTAATTCTCTGAGCGTCCCAGGCGTGCATCCTTCTTGAAAGCCCTGACCATCCGACGAAAGTTTGGTGGGGCACCACTGCCCTCGGGGAAGGTCGCCTCCCAGGGTGTGAGCCAATGCGCATTCTCTCTCTGAGTTCGTTCCCACCACTTCTTATCTCTATATCCAATGGGGCGAAGGTAAATATTCCCGGCTCTTAACTCCACCTAATCTGCACGCCTATCAATCAAGATCACAGGAACTTCATGGCCACCACTTTTTCCGGAACTTTTCTCGTCGAGCAGAATCAATCCATTTGCCTCAGCGCGCACAGATTCATCTGCAGGGCGTACCCGTAAGGTTTCGTTGTCATGGCTGATGATGGCATCGTAATAATTTCGTGAACCTAATTCACCCGAAACTTCACCATCAAGCGTGGCACTAAGCACGCGATGTGAGAGATTTTTTCGTCCTAACATCTGGCGAATCATCGGTCGAACAAAAATCTCGCAACAGATATATGCGCTCCTGGAATCTGAAGGGAGGGTAATTACCGGTGTCTGATCAGGACCAATCAATCCATAACTGTGATGACCTGAGGGAGACATTGCGATTTCTCGTTCATTCATCGCACCCAGGCTATTCAAAGCGCTCCGCATCATCTCGACCGACCGTGGGCCGCTACTAATGACTACAAGGTCAGCACGTACCAGCTGATCTTCGATTAAATCCTTCAGTTCAGAAGTTGTGTCGGGAATCGTATGAACTCGATAACCAATCGCCTCTGCCTCACGAACTGCTGTAGTCAATAACCAAGAGTTGCTTTCGTATGAATGGCGATCATCGATTGCATGCCCAGGTTCGGTGAGATCCTCCCCCGCCGAAATAACGACCACGCGCGGGTGCGGCCTGGTGGGCAGATGATCTAAACCGATGGATGCAGCAAGGCCAATATGAGTTGAGCGAATTCTGCCGCCGCCTCTGATGACCAACCTCTCGCCAGCGTAGATATCGCTAGCCAGGGTGGCCCCATGGGCATCAAGCAAAGGCATATCCAATGGTGCTAGCGGCTTAGCAATGGCAAGCACTTCGTTGAGATAGTCGTCGACGCTAATCATTCAAACCTCGGATATACCCTTTCAGCCACGTTGTGAATTCTGGTCCTAGATCCTCACGACGGGTTGCAAATTCGACCACCGTCTTGAGATAACTCAATCTATCTCCAGTATCGAAACGGCGCACGTTGGCAGTAACTGCATGAACTGGACCCGCGATTGCCTCATCTCGCGCAAGAGTCGCAATCGCATCCGTTAATTGCACTTCGCCGCCTTTGCCTGTTGAAGTATGACGAAGAATCGAGAATATTTCTGGAGATAAAATATAACGACCAATAATTGCTAGATTACTTGGAGCATCTGCTTTTGCAGGTTTCTCCACTAAATCAGAGACTCGCATCTGAGATTGATTAGAAATCTTCGCGATTCCATATTTTGATACATCGCTATCGGGTACTTCCATCAATGCCAACACGCATCCACCAAATTCCTCGTAGACCTGCACCATCTTTTTCCAGAGTAGATCACTGGGTTCGATTAAGTCATCGCCGAGTAAAACCGCAAATGGTGAATCACCGACATGCTCCGCAGCAGTCAATACCGCATCGCCTAACCCACGTGCACTCTCTTGTCGAACAGTATGGAGCGCAGGCAACATATTTAATTTTCGCAAGGAGTCGAGGCGCTCTTGATCTCCGCGCGCATGAAGGGTTTGCTCAAGTTCTGGCGCTTGCAAGAAGTGGTCGATAAGAGCACCTTTGTTATGGCCTGTAATCAATAAGAGGTCGGTAAAGCCTGCAGAATATGCCTCTTCGATAACATATTGGATTGCTGGCTTATCTACGACCGGAAGCATCTCTTTAGGGATTGCCTTGGTAGCTGGCAGAAAGCGGGTGCCCAGTCCTGCCGCGGGAATGACCGCATGCTTGAGCGGAGGTTGCTTACCCATAGTGGTTACACCTTACGCTCCTACTATGGCCAGTAAAGAAGAGGCGCGAGGGCTCTTTCGTGAACTTCGTCGAAATTCGCAATCCCTCGATCGAAAAGCGCCAAGCAGGATGCTACTGACTGCTCCTGAGATTAAGAGCGCACGCACGATTGCCTCTTTTCAATCGTATGGAGATGAGCCCGATACCTTTGACTTGCATTCGGTGCTCCGAAGTCAAGGAAAGAAGATTTTCTTGCCTCGGATGAATTATGATAAATCACTCACCTGGCTACTTGATGGCGCCGAGATTAACCAGGAGCTCTTATCGAATATTGACGTCGTTATCGTGCCTGCGCTTGCCGTCGATTCTCGCGGGGTGCGACTAGGTCAGGGAGGAGGATCCTTCGATCGTGCGCTTCCCGCGCTCCCGGGATGGAAAGTCGCGCTGATTGATAGCGTCTGTTTTTGCGCTACTGAACTACCAGAGGAGCTCCATGACGTCCGAGTAGATGCGGTCGCCACCGAATTTGGTTTTACCCGTTTTTCTTAGTTTGGCAGATTACGCGCCATCACGATTCGCTGTACTTGATTAGTACCTTCGTAAATTTGAGTTAACTTCGCATCACGCATCATTCGCTCGACTGGATAGTCAGAGACGTATCCATAACCCCCGAGTACTTGTACTGCATTTGTCGTCACTTCCATTGCTACATCTGTTGCATAACACTTGCTTGCAGCAGAAAAGAAGGTCAAATCTCCCTCGGAATTCTCGCTCTTTACGGCAGCAGCGTAGGTAAGCCCACGCGCAGCTTCAATCTTCATTGCCATATCAGCGAGCATGAATTGAACCGCTTGAAAGTCGAAGATTGCTCTGCCAAACTGCTTCCGTTGCCTCGCATATTCACTCGCAACCTCAAAGGCGCCTTGAGCGATTCCCAAGGCTTGTGCAGCAATCGTGATTCGAGTGTGATCAAGAGTCTTCATCGCAAGAGCAAATCCAGTTCCCTCTTCACCTAACATCCGATCGGCAGGAAGATGAACATCGTCAAAATAGACTTCGCGTGTTGGTGAGCCTCGGAAACCCATCTTCTTCTCATGTGCTCCGAAGGAGAGACCTTTATCGCTCTTCTCCACGACAAATGCTGAGATACCTTTTGCGTCCTTGTTGGGATCTGTGCTTGCAAGCACGGTGTAGAACTCAGATTCGCCGGCATTGGAAATCCATTTCTTACTTCCATTTAAGAGCCAGCCGCCATCTTTTGCTACCGCCTTGGTACGCATTGCTGCTGCATCAGAGCCAGCTTCAGATTCAGAGAGACAGTAGGAGAATCCTTTTCCTTGTGCGAGCGGAGTAAGCCAACGCTTCTTCTGTTCCGAATTGCCTGCCAACATCAATGGCAATGAACCCAACTTATTGACTGCAGGTATGAGCGAAGATGCCCCACATACCCGGGCAACCTCTTCAATAATTATTACCACCGCAAGTGCATCAGCGCCCTCTCCGCCGAACTCTTCGGGAACATGCGCTGCAGCAAGGCCAGCGCCTTGAAGCGCATCGGCAGCTTCTCGTGGAAATCTCGCTGCTTCATCTACCTCCCGGGCTACCGGAGCAATCTTCGAGTCAGCGAGCGCTCGGACAGATTCCCGAAGAGCGTGGTATTCAGATGGCAGTGTGAAGAACGATTCCATAGGGCAATTAACCCAGAATTATGCAGAGTCCGCTACTGCGGATCTCGCTTCTCGAGTGATTTCAGATACTCGTTGTACCGGTCATGATCATCAGGCAGACCTGCTTCACGCGCCCGTTGCGCACTCCGTTCGATCCGCGCCGCCTCATTGGAATCCGAGCGGACCCATTGCACGAAGGTTGCGGCGAGAGCCATAAGAATTGGCACCTCACCAAATGCCCAACCGAATGCAGCGCCTGTTTTCTGGTCTGCCAATAAATCAGGCCACCACGGTCGCTCCAGTGAGGCAAAGTATCCGCCATCAACGAGCACGCTCGATGACATGAGTGATACTGAGAAGAAGGCGTGAATACTCATTGCCCCAAGAATCACAACAATTCGAGCGATGAAAGGTAATTTGTTGGGGATCGGATCCATTCCGATAATCGCAGCAAAGAATAAGAATCCGGCAATGAAGAAGTGCATCTCCATAAAGAAATGGCCAAAGTGGTAATTCATCAACCATGAAAATAGATCGGTGAAATAGAGAGCGAACATGGAGCCATCGAAGACCAACATCGCAACTATTGGATTGGTAAAAAAACGAGAGTAACGGGAGTGCAAAAGCGCAAGAGCAAATCCCCGAACTCCGCGCTCACCTTCTCGTCGACCAATCGGAAGAGTTCGGAGCGCCAACGTAATAGGCGCTCCTAAAGCAATTCCGATCGGCGCCAAAGTTGCCAAGGACATGTGCGCGACCATGTGGAATGAGAATGAGACATGCGAATAGACACCCAGGCCACCATTGACGGCAAAATCGGCGACGCTAATTCCCAACGCGAAGAAAATTGTTCGGTTTATCGGCCACTTATCTCCTCGTCGAGTCAGGACTACTACACCCTTTATATATAAGGCCACAAGTAAGACTAGGAAAGCCAGGAAAAGACCATTGGGTT
>VGAL01000060.1 GCA_016870715.1 Actinomycetota bacterium
AATCTTTCATCTGTGTAAATACTTCAAAAGTTGCTGAAGAAGAGGTGAAATACACAGTTGATAGCAATGGCAATATCAAGGAACTATCTAAGAAAGTAGTCAATGCTCTAGGTGAAGCAGTGGGTATCAACTTTGTCGCAGGGAGAGATAAGAGTGCTCTCGTGCGACGTTTAGAAGAAGTGGCTGATAACGACTACTTCGAAAGGGGAATCGAGATATCGATAGAAAAGGACAAAGCCTCGTTTATCCCAGTTGACATCTCTGATTTGTTTGCAGTTGAGGTTGATTTCCCTGAAGATCTAGAGCGCGCTAACGAAAGCGTGAAATAGCAGGGATTTAACCGTTTGAGTTGTTGTCATCCAACTCAAAACTTGCATCGCCTTCTTGAACTTCGACCTCTACCTCTTCAAACTCAACATCTTCGAAGTCTTCCTCGGTTTCACTATCTTCGCCAAGAAGTGCCAAAGCTTCTTCGAGAGACATCTCGCCATCTATCTCTTCGGCTTCAAGTTCCTCCTCATCAGATTCCTCGTCTTCCTCGAGAAGCACGAGTTCCTCCTCTGATTCTTCGGTTATTCCAATTTCGACGATGAGGGCATCAATTAGCTCTTCTTTACTTAGGCCCTTAAATTCAACTCCACTCTCTTTAGCAAGAGCTCGTAACTCCTTCAGTGACATCTCTTGCAATTGCTCTGCGGAGTATTCGACTACCTCTTCATTCTCAGCCATGATCTCCTCTTCCACTTCATCTTTTGGACTTTTTTGAATTAGTTTCCCTTCTACTGCCGGAGCGGCAGTCGTAGTTTTCACTACTTCGACAACTTCTTGAGGTGTTTGTTCCTTAATTGAAGCTGCGCGCGGAGAGTCTGGGGCTGGAGCCTTTACCTCTTTACTATCCAACTTCAAGCGACTCATCTCTGCCCAAGGATTATCTGAACCTGACTTCTTACCGGCCATAATTTTTCCTCTCCCTACTTATTACTCTTTTTACTGTTGCGGTGCTTGCTCTGGATTGTTCCACTCATCATTTGGGGCCTCATCAAAACTTGTCACTATTTCTACAATTGGTGATGAGCCGTCAAATGAAGGTGCATTTGCTTCCGGAGCAAATGGAAATCCTGAACCATCGGTTGGATTAGGCTTAAAGAATCCACTTGCATCGCTCGGCTGAGGTGGTTGCCAATTCTGAACTGGGGCTATCCACGATCCATTTCCATTATCTACCCAATTGTTGCCCGCATAATCAGGTCGGCCAAAATCATTTCCACCGAAGTTCTGGGGTGGCATAGGCGCAAATGGCATTGGTTGAGGTCCACCAAACTCTGGTCCACCAAATTGCGGTCCGAAGTTCTGCGGCTGTATGTAATCGCTTTGCGGTGGTTGCCAATTCTGTTGCGGTTGCTGGAATGCATTGGGCTGAATCGGTGCTATCCACGATCCATTTCCATTGTCTACCCAATTATTTCCCGCATAATCAGGTCGGCCAAAATCATTTCCACCGAAGTTCTGGGGTGGCATAGGCGCAAATGGCATTGGTTGAGGTCCACCAAACTCTGGTCCACCAAATTGCGCTCCGAAGTTCTGCGGCTGTATGTAATTGCCTTGAGGTGGTTGCCAATTCTGTTGCGGTTGCCAATCAGCAGGCTTGCCATAGTTATTCCACTCGCCGTATTGCTGAGGTTGTGGGAATGCATCTGGCTGAATCGGTGCTATCCACGATCCATTTCCATTATCTACCCAATTATTTCCCGCATAATCAGGTCGGCCAAAATTATCTCCACCAAATTGTGGTCCGAAGTTCTGCGGTGGCATGAAATCGCCTTGAGGTGGTTGCCAATTCTGTTCCGGTTGCCAATCAGCAGGTTTGCCATAGTTATTCCACTCGCCGTATTGCTGATTGGATTGAAAATCTTCTTGACTTTGAAAATCTTTTTCTTGTGCAAAGGCTTCTGCTTCTCGGAAGCTCTCGATCAATTCAGGCGCACTGTCTGGAATGAAACTAAAAACTTGTCCATCGGCGGTGACTCGCTGCATATTTGCGCCATTCTCATTAAGTGATAAGAGAGTCTTCTCACCCGTTGATGAAATCGATGAAACGCTCACTTGGCCTTCACCAAAAGTTAAATCGGATTGAATTCGAGTGCCATCCGCGAGAGTTGTAATCATTCTTCCCTCACCCTCTGCGCCAGGAATCAATTGACGAATGGATCCATCGGGGTAGGTAACGTTCATCGTTCCATCAGCCGACTCTTGAAACTGTAAATCGGCAGGTAGTGGGCGGAGCGAGCCATCTTGAGGCGACATCGAAAGAATCATGCGAACGCTCGGATCTGTAAGTGGACTGTCGCCAAAGGTCTCTTGAGGTACCTGCGGCGC
Source organism: Actinomycetota bacterium (assembly GCA_016870715.1). Classification (GTDB taxonomy): domain Bacteria; phylum Actinomycetota; class Actinomycetes; order Nanopelagicales; family Nanopelagicaceae; genus IMCC26077. The sequence goes on from VGAL01000060.1 coordinate 2,377, forward strand.
GTTAAATTGTGGTTGCTGCGGATAGTTTGTCATGGCTCTCTCGATTCGTTGTCCCGTCGTTAAAGGGTATCTATAGCCCCAGAAAGAACCAAGAAATCCCGCCAAACTTCAGGGTTTTCCCCACGAAAACCAACGGGCCACCCAGATAAAAGTCCTGGTCGCCTATGTGATAGTGGGCCGTTGGCGGGTACCCTGGCTTCAGACAAATCCTTTCGAAAGGTATAAACATGAGTATGCCAACTGGCACCGAGCGTTCCTATGGAGCCCAATCTGCAGGTGCAACCAACAGCCCTGCCAAAAATAATTCTTTCCGTAGCAAGATACGTTATCGATTTGATAACACCCTGGCGCGTGGTCCGTTAGTACTCATCGGTTGGCTTCTTGTTGCAGCCGCAATTCTGAGTGTTCCGTTCTGGCTCTATCTTGAACTAAATCCCGATGGCGTCGGTGGTGGGGAGAACGCAAAACCTGCACCAGAGAATCTCTTCAACTCATTCTGGGCAGTTCTTGGTAAAGGTGGATTCAGCCAACTTACCTGGGAAGGTCGATCGTTCAGCATTCTCATCACGATCGCCAGCCTCGTTACTGGCGGTGCGATGTTCGCTTTCATCACTGCCAACACGAGCAAGAAGCTGACTGAACTTAAGCGAGGAAAAGGTCCCGTTGTTGAGAGTGGACATGTGATGATTTTCGGTTGGGGTCCACAGGTCTATTCCATCTTGCAACAACTTGATGTTGCTAACGAGAACAATCCTGGAACTGCAGTAATTCTCGCGCCCACGCCTCAAGAAACAATGGTTGATGAAATCAAGAATCGAGTAGGAAAACTCAAACATACAAAAGTAATAACCCGATCTGTCGAGCCCTCAAATCCAAAAGTACTTCCGGACATGTCAATTGCTACTGCGAAAAGCATCATCGTGCTCGCCACAAAAGGAACTTCAGGAACTGTCACAGGAGTCCTTTCTGCACTTTCAAATCTTGCGCCTGATTCAAAAACAACGGTCATTGCTGACGTCAATGACACCTCTGCTGCTAATGCCTTGATGCGAAGTGGACAAGGTCGGGTGGTTACCGTTGAATCACAAGAGTTGATTGCACAAGTCACCGCACATGCATGCCGCCAACCAGGCCTTGCCGCAATCTATTTGGATCTCCTCGATTTCGAGGGTAATGAGATGTATTACCAACCTGCAGGAGAGGCTGCCGGCAAAATGTTCGGTGAAGCGCTTCTTGCATATCAAAATGCATCACTTATCGGATTACGTCGTGCCGATGGGGCTGTTTGGCTCTACCCACCCATGAATACAGTCATTAGCAACGATGATTATGTAATTGCTATTGCTGAAGATGATGATCGCATCATTTGGAGCAATCCACGTCCAGAGCTTGATTCCTTCGGGCCACAAACAGCTCTCTTTGCCGCCCATAAACCGGCACCGTCACAGACACTTGTCATCGGGTGGAACTCGATGGCCAAGAAAGTACTCCGAGAGATTGGTGATTACGCAACGCCAGGCTCTGCCGCACTCGTGATGGCACAAACTGCTCGAGTCACATCTGATGAATTGAAGGACTTGAGCACACCTAATATGCAGGTCATCACACGTGCATATGACGGAAGCTTCAATGAGCTTGCGGCTGCGCTCCCTGGTTCACAATTCGACCAGGTCATCATCTTTGGTTACCGCGGAAAGACTGCGTCAGCCGATGCAGATGCCCAAACCTTGCTCTCACTACTTGCAGTGAACACGCTGAAGCAGTGGGGGGCGTTTGGTTATGGACGTGCTCGCATAATTGCGGAAATTCTCGATAGCAATAATGTTGAGTTGGCACGTGTTGTCGCAATTGAGGATCTCGTGGTGAGCGATCGCCTTACAAGTTTGATGATGACGCAACTTTCGCAATCACCACATCTCTCGCCAATCTTCCAACAACTCTTTGGCCCTGGCGGCGTTTACTTGAGCGCCAAACCAATCAACTACTACGTCGCGTCAGGTGAGGTCAGCTACGCAGAGCTTGTCGCTGCTGGTCGCGCTCGTGGTGAAGTCATCATCGGGTACCGAGATAACGAGGCCGGCACCGGACTAACCGTTGGCATCCACCTCAACCCCTCTAAGGATGCTCGCTTTGTAGCCAAGCCAGGCGACCAAGCAATAGTTATCGGACCGATGGAGTAAGCGCCTCCACAAAACTCTCAGAAAGCCCCTAAGGGAAAACCCCTTGGGGGCTTTTTCATATATATAGGTGCGGGAGTATCCTTTCGTAAAGATTCCCCGTGTATGGAGGTCGACATGAAGCGATTTCGATCCCTCGCGCTCTCACTCGTCTCCGTAGCATTTGCGCTCGCAAATCTCTCTGCTCCTACTGCGATTGCTGCAGATCCACCGGCAGGTACAGGTACCACTGCATACACTCCACCGGCAGGTACAGGTACCACTGCATACACTCCACCGGCAGGTACAGGTACCACTGCATACACTCCACCGGCAGGTACAGGTACCACTGCATACACTCCACCGGCAGGTACAGGTACCACTGCA
>VGAL01000061.1 GCA_016870715.1 Actinomycetota bacterium
TGCTAGGAATTGGTTCAGGGGAAATCACTCCCACCTCTAACATTTCGTGCTTGACGCCCGTTGAGAACATCTGGATTTGATCGTGATCGCGTAGCCGTCCATCGACAACTCGAACGTAGGTGACCACGCCTCGATACACGTCATAGACCGAGTCAAAGATCAATGCTCGCGCAGGGGCATTCGCATCACCTTGCGGAGGTGGGATGCGGCGAACGATCTCATCAAGCAGATGCTCTACTCCCATTCCAGTCTTTCCGGAAACCTTGATGCAATCGCTCGGGTCACAACCAATCAAGCGAGCAAGTTCATCGGCAAATTTCTCAGGCTGCGCTGCAGGTAAATCGATTTTATTTAACACTGGAATGATCGTGAGGTCGTTCTCCATCGCTAGGTAAAGGTTGGCCAACGTCTGCGCTTCAATTCCTTGCGCACAATCGACAAGTAAGAGCGCACCTTCACACGCTGCTAGCGAACGCGATACTTCATAGGTGAAGTCAACGTGCCCTGGTGTATCGATCATGTTAAGGATGTAATCGGTGCCATCGGTACGCCAAGGCAGACGCACTGCCTGAGACTTAATGGTGATGCCTCGCTCGCGCTCGATATCCATTCGATCTAAATATTGCGCACGCATATTGCGCGCCTCGACTACCCCAGTGATGCCAAGCATCCGATCAGCGAGGGTGGATTTGCCATGATCGATATGAGCGATGATGGAGAAGTTGCGGATGAGCGCCGGATTAGTATCGGCAGGTTGCGGAGCGCTACTTAAAGGGATGGCAGGCATTTATGCCGCACTGAATTTCGTTATCGTGCAGAAGCAGAAGATCCAGCAGCCTTAGCCATTGCTGACTTCTTGTTCGCTGCTTGGTTCTTATGGATGACGCCCTTGGAGACGGCCACATCGAGGGCGCGTGAGGCGGCGCGAAGTTCACTGGTCACAGCGGCAGCATCGCCAGCGGTCACGGCATCGCGGAAGCGGCGAATCGCGGTCTTGAGCGAGGAACGAACAGCCTTATTCCGCTCTTGAGCCTTAGCGTTGGTCTTGATCCGCTTGATCTGCGACTTGATATTTGCCATGTAGTCCTGAGCCCCTTGAAATCACATCTTGCCTGCTACGAATAATGAACAGGAAGGAGGGTATCAGCAGGGCGCTTGCCCGCTCAAACTGAAGGACTACCCATTCCGGGCTGCTGCAATGGCCATCAGCGCCGCTTCGCAGGCAAAAGCCGGGTCACTTCCACCGCCCTTTACCTGGCTATCGGCTCGAGCAATCGCGTTAATAGCCTGGGTAATGCCAACCCCATTCCACCCGGCCAACTGGCGTCGCGCTTTATCCACCTGCCAGGGGGCCATTCCCAAAACTGGAGCTAACTCTGCTGCCCGAGCAGAGCGAGGAGCAGAACCAACTTTCGCCAAGGTGCGCAGCGAGGATGCCAGCGAATTCACAATCACTACCGGATCCACTCCGGTGTCGAGCGCTTGTCGAAGAGTCACTAAAGCTTCACCGAGAGAACTTTCTAATATTGCATCGGCAACTGCATATGAGGTCGTCTCGACTCGTCCCGCGAAGAGCGCATTGACATCGCGCACCTCAATCACACCGGTGGTATCGCTTACTAATTGGTGGAGCGCACTGATCATCTCGCGCGCCTCACTACCTGCTGCATCTACAAGGGCGCGCGCGCCATCATTACTAATCTTGCGACCGCGATCAAGCGCCTCGGACTTTACTAATTCGATCTTTTCGCCATCTTTCTTGATGGCCTCACATGCAATTACCGGAACCTTTGCTTTCTTTAACTTCTCAATAAAAGCTTTTCCTTTAATGCCTCCTGGATGAATCAAAACCAATGTGATATCAGATGGTTCATCTGCGAGATAGCGGAGGATTTCCTCTTGAGTCTCTTCCGGGATTTCCTGCAGCTCGCGAAGTACGACTAGGCGCTCCTGACCAAAAAGAGAGGGCGCGGTCTCATTGGAAAAATCACCAGGTGCTAATTCGCCACCATCGAGTGTGACCTTCTCTGCGCCGACCGCTTCGCTCTCTATCTCTCGCAGCGCGCGATCAGCAAGTACCTCTTCGCTCCCAAAGAGTAGGTAAGTTGCCATCACGCCCCCGTCCGACTCACACTCATTCCGCCCATAGCGTAGGTGGCGCAGCCACCACCACGAGGTTACCTCCTCGCTTAGCCAGCGCAAGGCTTCGATCTCGGTCTGTTCGATAGACCGCGCCATATTTGCCATATAACTCGAGGGCCGATGGGCTCGGATGTCCATGAGGATTTTCGCTTCCCACGCTAAAGATGCTCACTCGCGGGCGGAGCAACGCTATTAACTCCGGATCTTGAAGGGCAGATCCATGATGAATCCCCTTCATCACATCAATAGGAGTCCGCTCCCACAACGCGCTGGGAGGCAATCTTCGCAACGTTTTCAACGCGCGATCTTGACCTTCAAGTTCCAAGTCTCCGGCAGCAAAGAGCGTTACCCCTCGAACATTTGCCAAAATGGAGATACTCGAATCATTGGGCGAGGTATCGTCGCTTGCGGCAATTACTTGGATAGCGATATCAGTTGTGAGAAATCGCTCGCCCACTCGCGGCGTGCGGGTAGGTATCGACCCCAGAAGCTCGCGCACCCGCGACACCTCTTCTTCAGGCACTTCCGTCGGCGATATCCACACCCCATCTACCACCCTGCCGCGAAGCGCGCCGCTTAACCCAGAGACATGGTCGGCATGAAAATGAGTAAGAACTAAAAGGTCTATATGAGTAATGCGAAGTAATCGTAAACAGCGATCAATTGCTCGAGGTTCAGGTCCGACATCAATCACGATTGCTTGGTTGCTTTGCGACTTGATGACAAGTCCATCCCCTTGCCCAACATCACATTGGAAGATCTGCCAATCTCGAGGAATCCAGCCGTAGACATATGGCGAGAAGGTAAGCGCGATTTGGCTTAGTAGCAAAGTTATTGGTACGAGTATCAACAAACGCTTGCGACTCTTGACGATGAAAAGAATCAATGCCACAACAAGCAGCGTTGCCATTGAACCAATCCATGATTGTGGCCATTTCAATGCGGCAAATGGGAGCGCTGATAACGAGCGCGCAATCATGGTGATCCAGAGCGCAAAAGGAGTAATCGCCCATCCAATGAGCGCGCCTACACTGGTGCTAAGTGGCGAGAGCACCATCAGCGCTACGCCGCAAACGGTGATTATGGCAATCACTGGTGCGACGAGAAAGTTGGCCAGGATTGAGATCACGCTTAGCTCGCCAGAGAGCAGAACGACAATCGGCAAGCAGAATGTCGTTGCCGCAATGGGTATCGCTAGCGCCTGTGCAAGCAGATCAGGTAAGCCTCGAGCGGTCAAGTGTTTTTCAATTACCGGAGCAAGAAAAAGAAGGCCCGAAGTGGCAAACACCGAGAGCGCAAATCCAGCATCACGAACATAAAATGGATTGATTAACAGTAAAAGCCCAATTGCGCTCGCCAGCGCAGGAATAGGTGAAGAACGAATCCCTTGCGATTTCGCGAACAAAAGAACTCCGGTCATCACTGCGGCCCGAAGTACTGATGAGCTAGGTCGAACGAGAAAGATAAAAAGAAGGAGGAATACTCCAATTCCTATCCAGAGCGCTCGTCCTCGAATCCGCAACCGTCGACCGACAGCGAGAAGTAATGCGGCCACGATTGCAAAATTTGCCCCGCTTACTGCAGTCAAATGGGTAAGCCCACTTCGACGCATCGCAGCGGTTAACTCTGGGCTCTGTCCGGAGCGATCACCAATGACCAACCCAGGTATCAGCGCCCGCGCATCACTTGGCAAACTCGCGAGCGAGGCATTGATGTCCCGCCGGATTGCGCTACTCCACCGCCAAATCCATGGTGCACTAGCAATACTTTGAATCTCTCCGACTTGAGTCAATGAGGCAGCAACGCTCGAATAGCCAGGAAAAACCTTTATTCGTGCAAGTACTTCGATCCGCTCACCTGGAATCCGATCTTTCAGCTCAATGTCGCCATATAGAAGCAACGGAACTTTGATATCAATTCCATCAATTGAGCTACTGCGTACCTCAACGAGATAGCGATCACCTAATCTAAAGTCACCACGTACTTGACCATGAATCTCTCGAACATCACTCGACACTCGCAGATTAGCAGTGACAACCTCGCCGACTCGTTGCGAGAAAAAATCTCGCTGTAGAGCGCTCTGATGTAGCGAGAGTGCAACTGCACCCACTAACGAGGCTACGAGAAACGTTGAAAGTAATCTACGGCGAGATACCCAACTTAAAACCAGAATTACTGACAAAAGAAGCGTTTGATATTTACCATTTACGCCGAAGAGCAGCGATTGCAAGAATGCTCCGCACCAAATACCCGCCGCCGGAAAGAGGAGGCGAAAATCTCGCTTCACACGGTGACAAAACTCTGCAGTTCACCAAATTTCGCTGGACCGATACCTGAGACTTTTCGCAGTTCATCAACTGAACTGAAATTTCCATTCTCATTTCGATAGGCGATGATTCTCTTGGCTAACACAGGGCCAACTCCAGGCAACCCATCTAACTCACTCTCGGATGCCCGATTGAGATTTAGTTTCCCCCCGCCAGTGCTTGATGGAATTGCACCGCCTGTTGGTGAAAAATTCTGATCTACTCCAGCGACAAAGAGTTGCTCACCATCTTCGAGAAAACGAGCGAGGTTAACGGATGAGGTACTCACCCCCTTGCGCACGCCACCTGCTGCCTTGATGGCATCTCCCACCCGCGAGCCAAGCGGAACCTCATAGAGCCCTGGGTTCACAACTTCTCCTTGAACATCTATGACAAGTGGCGCAGTTGTTGATGAAGGTTCGCTATTTG
>VGAL01000062.1 GCA_016870715.1 Actinomycetota bacterium
ACCCACCCACCGCCGAAGAAGGCATCCATGATGTCGCCGAAACCAAAGCCGCCATTGGAGCCACCACTAAATCCCCCATCGCCACCTAAGTCATAGCCTCGGCGCTTCTCGGGATCGCTCAAGATCTCATAAGCATGCGTGACTTCCTTAAAACGCTCTTGTGAGCGCGGATCCGGATTGACATCAGGATGAAGCTCGCGAGCTAACTTTCGATAGGCGCGCTTGATCTCATCAGAGGATGCATCTTTTTCAAGCCCCAGAGCAGAGTAATGATCTTGGGCCATTAAATTTCCTCTTGGAGGAAGCGACTGACATATCGTGCGACAGCGCCGACTGCGCTCATTGAAGTCGGGTAATCCATCCGAGTAGGACCGATGATTCCCAAAGTTGCAACTGCATCGCCTGTAGGTCCATATCCGGTGGTGATCACGCTAGTTGAGTGTAATTTCTTATCCTCTTGTTCATGGCCGATGCGCACCTTCATCTCATCGACTGCCTCGCCAAGCAATCGAAGGAGCACCACCTGCTCTTCGAGCGCCTCGAGTACCGGATGCACGCTCTCGTTGAAATCAGGAGCATGTCGAGCAAGATTAGAAGTACCTGAGATAACTACGCGTTCTTCATTTCGCTCAATTGCCATCTCGAGAATTACCGAAACAATTGCATCGATACTTGGTTGCGTTTCACGAGGGAAACTCTTAGTGAAGTTTTCCAAAAGGGCTGGTAGCGCTGCAAGCTTCTGTCCAACAGTTAACCCGTTGAGCTTGCTTCGTACTTCGGCGAGCGCGCTCTCGTTCATATCTGTTACCAGGTCGAGGATTCGTTGTTCAACTCGACCAGTGTCAGCAATGAGAACCAGCATCAATCTATTTGGCGCCAGTGCAAGCACTTCGATATGTCGCACAGATGAGCGCTTGAGCGATGGATATTGCACAATTGCTACTTGATGAGTCACTTGGGCGAGTAGTTTCACAGTGCGCGCCACAACATCATCAAGATCGACTGCTCCTTCGAGGAACTTGTCGATTGCGCGCCGTTCAGGTGGCGAGAGCGGCTTGACGGTCGACAGGCGATCGACAAAGACGCGATACCCCAGATCTGTGGGAATCCGACCGGCGCTGGTGTGTGGCTGAATGATCAAGCCTTCTTCTTCTAAGGCTGCCATCTCATTGCGGATAGTTGCTGGCGAGATGCTTAATCCATGGCGAGCGGCAAGAACCTTGGAGCCAACGGGTTCATGGGTTGCCACATAGTCTTCGACGATGGCGCGCAAGATCTCCATCCGTCGCTCCATATATATAGGACCCCCGTCCAGCTTTCTCGATTGGCACTTCTCCCGTGAGAGTGCCAATTTTAGGGGGAAAGCTAGAGGGTGACGAGCGCAACCGAGGCGCAGGTAAGAAGAATGAAAGCCGGTAGCCCAGTGGCTGCCTTCTTGGCGCGAAAGTGCAAGATCAGCGCTACCGCCATAGTGCACCAGACTCCGACGAGGGATAACCACTGGATTGCATTGGTAAACCAGGAGTCATAGAGGCCGATTACTAGACCAAGGGCAAGGAGGACTTCGAAGAAACCCACCACACGAGCGATCCCATCAGGGACATTTACTTCACGGGTGCCCGATAGCCCTTTATCGCTCCCGCTAGCTTTCGAGATTCCAGAGAGTAAGAAGATCAATGCGAGAAAGCCGGTGAGGATGAGGTTGAGAGTCTGCATTTCTCAATACTACCTAATCACCTGATGAAAGCAGTTCACGGACTATCTGATCGGCTAAGAGTCTGCCCTCAAGCGAGAGCACAAGTCGTCCCGCGCTCCAGGATTCAGACTCAAAGAGGTTACGGCTATTAAATTGCTCGAGCATTGAGCGCTGTTCAGGTGTGAGGGAGTTGATAGTGATCCCTTCACGCATTCGAATCTGCAACATCAGGCTCTCCACTGATTTCTCATCCTCAGATAGCACTTCATTGCCTGCTGAAGGCGAACTCTCGGATGCCGCCTTCTCAATGTACTTCTGTGGGTGTTTGAAATTCCACCACCGCACACCAGCAATGTGCGAATGTGCACCTGCGCCTAATCCCCACCAATCTGCGCTCAGCCAATAGGCCCGGTTATGGCGACATTCGTGTCCAGGCTTAGACCAATTACTTAATTCATACCAATCAAATCCAGCCAACGCCATCTTTTCGTCGAGCTTCACATACTTCTCCGCCGTCTCATCATCGTTTGGCATGAGTAACTCCCCACGGCGAACCGCGGCACCAAACTTTGTTCCCTGTTCCACGATGAGCGCATACGCGCTGAGGTGATCAATGGGAAGTGAGAGCGCGAAATCTACCGACTCCATAAAATCATCCAGGCTCTCTCCTGGCGTTCCATAGATCAGGTCCATGCTGACGGATCCAAACCCCGCACTCTTCGCTTCCCGAACCACCGCTCCCACTCGGGATGCATCATGGGTCCGATCCAGAACCTGCAACACATGAGCTTTAGTAGATTGCACACCAAACGAGATTCGATTAACACCTGCGCGCCGTAACTTCACCAGCGAATCGGCATCGACTGAATCTGGATTGGCTTCAGTCGTGATTTCACACTCACTCGTTAAGCCAAAGGACTCCTCGAGTGCAGAAATCACTCGCCCTAAATGCTCCGCCGGCAGGAGAGTTGGCGTACCGCCACCAAAGAAGATGGTGGAAATCTCCCGCCTTCCTAGCCGCCGGTGCGCAAGGCGAATCTCTGCGAGCAGAGCATCTACATACCCTTCGGCGACCGCTGCGACTGACTCGCTCCCATTCTTGAGCTCCCCTGGGGTATATGTGTTGAAATCGCAATAGCCACATCGCTTTACGCAGTACGGAATATGCACGTAAACGGAGAGAGACACGATTGGAAGTTTATACTCATCAGCATGATGAATACTCCCCCAGCGAAATCTAGGGTTGGCACTCTTGATGCGATGCGCGGTTTAGCAATCATCATCATGATTGTCGATCACATTTTCTCTGTGCTCGAATCTGTGGGAGTAGAGAGCAACATCGTTGAATACTCTCGGCTCACTGCCACCCGCTTTTCCATGCCGCTCTTCATGATCGCTTCAGGGATTGTCTGGGGAGCGTACGGCTTGCGGTTGAAGCGCTGGGGGCAAGTCCTGCTTTTGGCAGTGGCACTCAATGCCATGACCCGATTGCTCTGGCCCGATTTCAACTTCCCCGAAATCCTCTTGGTATGGAGCGCACTCGCTATTTTCTGGCGACTAATTGTTCGCTATCCCATCATCACGATGATCATCGGATATACGCACACAACCTATTGGATGTTGCCATGGCAAGGATTTCAACCAGGTGAGCTCGCCATCTTCTTGGGTGCAGGAGTGTTGATCTCGAAATCTTCGCTTTCGTGGCTATGGAAAGAACCTCGCACCTCACGGCTTATTGAACCTCTAGCCTTTGTTGGGCGATATCCACTCACAATATATGGCGGCCATTTAGCGATCCTCGCTCTTATCGTTGCCGCCGCAAACGACCGACTTACTTCTTTGTTTTAGCCTTCTCTGCTTCATCACTCGTTGAGAGCGCTGCGATAAATGCCTCTTGCGGCACCTCGACTCGGCCCACCATCTTCATCCGCTTCTTACCCTCTTTTTGCTTCTCCAGAAGTTTGCGCTTACGGGTGATGTCACCACCGTAACACTTAGCCAAAACATCCTTGCGAATCGCGCGAATATTTTCGCGAGCGATGATACGAGAGCCGATTGCAGCCTGGATAGGAACCTCGAATTGTTGTCGCGGAATCAACTCTCGCAACTTGCCCGTCATCATCACGCCATAGGCATATGCCTTCTCTTTGTGAATCACGGCGCTAAATGCATCGACTTTCTCGCCTTGCAGCAAGATATCAACCTTGACCAGATCACCAGCTGCTTCGCCAATCGGTTCATAGTCAAGGGATGCATAACCACGGGTACGTGACTTCAAGTTATCAAAGAAATCAAAGACGATCTCACCTAGTGGCAAGGTGTAACGAATCTCCACTCGATCCTCAGAGAGGTAATCCATTCCCTGCAAAATGCCCCGCCGACCTTGGCAGAGCTCCATAATCGAGCCGATGAACTCACTCGGTGCAAGGACTGTTGCTCGCACGATAGGTTCGCGCACCTCGGCAATCTTTCCATCGGGAAACTCACTGGGGTTAGTTACTTCGACTTCGCCACCATCTTCCAATGTCAGGTGATAGACCACGTTCGGCGCCGTGGAAATGAGCGAGAGATTGGCCTCACGTTCCAAACGCTCGCGAACAATCTCCATATGAAGAAGCCCTAAGAAGCCACAACGGAAACCAAAGCCCAGCGCTGCAGAGGTCTCAGGTTCAAAAACCAGAGCAGCATCATTGAGCTGTAACTTCTCGAGCGCTTCACGAAGAGCCGGATATTCAGAGGCATCGAGTGGATAGAGCCCGGAGAAGACCATTGGAACGGGGTCCTTGTATCCGGCGAGCGCACTTTGGGTCGGCTTATTCGCGGTCGTGACGGTATCGCCCACCCTCGATTGGCGAACATCTTTCACGCCAGTAATCAAATAGCCGACCTCACCAACTCCCAATCCCTTGCTAGGAATTGGTTCAGGGGAAATCACTCCCACCTCTAACATTTCGTGCTTGACGCCCGTTGAGAACATCTGGATTTGATCGTGATCGCGTAGCCGTCCATCGACAACTCGAACGTAGGTGACCAC
>VGAL01000063.1 GCA_016870715.1 Actinomycetota bacterium
CTCGGCGTGGAATTCTCTGGAATCCTCAACGTTGCAGATCCACGTAACCTTGTTGGTCTGATTATCGGCGCTGCTGTGGTCTTCCTCTTCTCTGGCCTTGCAGTCAATGCAGTCTCACGCGCTGCTGGCGCAGTGGTGATGGAAGTTCGTAACCAATTTAAACTTCATCCAGGAATCATGAATGGAACTGAGAAGCCTGAGTACGGTCGCGTTGTCGATATCTGTACTCGTGACTCACTCCGCGAACTTGCAACGCCAGGTCTCTTAGCAGTACTTGCGCCAATCTCCGTTGGCTTTGGCCTTGGTGTTGGCGCTCTTGGTGCATACCTTGCTGGTGCAATCGGGACTGGAACTTTGATGGCAGTATTCCTCGCCAACTCTGGTGGCGCATGGGATAACGCTAAGAAGATGGTTGAAGATGGCGTCTATGGTGGCAAGGGCTCACCAGCACACGCTGCAACTGTCATCGGTGACACTGTTGGTGATCCATTTAAGGACACAGCAGGACCGGCAATCAACCCACTGATCAAGGTGATGAACTTGGTTGGTCTTTTGGTCACTCCTGCAATCGTCGCTCTCACACTCGATGAGCAAGATGGAACGCGGATCGCAATCGCGCTTGGCTCGCTTGCAATCATCATCTTCTCACTAGTGCGTAGCCGTCGAAAGGCAACTGCGCTCGCATAAATAACTCTCACGCAAGTAAGAGTTATGAATTCGAGTCAGGGAAAAAAACGGAGTAAACGGAGTAAACGGGGTAAACGTGGCTAAGAAAAAGACACTTGTCATTGTTGAGTCCCCGGCAAAAGCGAAGAAAATTGGCTCGTTTTTAGGTAGCGATTATGTGGTCGAGGCTAGCCTCGGCCACATTCGCGATTTACCACAGCGCGCAGCCGATATTCCGGCTGATGTGAAGAAAGAGAAGTGGGCTAAAGAGGGCGTCAACGTCGATAAGGATTTCGAACCTTTATATGTCATCAACCCCGATAAGAAGAAGAAAGTCTCAGAGCTCAAAGCGCTACTGAAGAATGCAGACGAGTTATATCTAGCAACTGATGAAGATCGCGAAGGCGAGGCAATTGCCTGGCACTTGCTGGAAATCCTTAAACCAAAGGTTCCAGTCCGCCGAATGGTCTTTCATGAAATCACCAAAGATGCGATTCTCGCCGCTGCAAATGACACCCGTGAACTAGACCAGCGTCTGGTTGATGCGCAAGAGACCCGTCGCATCCTCGACCGGCTCTACGGATATCGCCTCTCACCTGTGCTCTGGAAGAAAGTGATGCCGCGGATCTCAGCAGGTCGCGTCCAGTCAATTGCGATGCGCTTGGTCGTCGAGCGAGAACGAGAGCGACAAGCTTTCGTGCCATCAGATTGGTGGGATATCACCGCGCATTGCGCCCTCGGATTCAATGCACGGCTACTGACCCTTGATGGCGCAAAACTTGCCGCATCAAGTGATTTTGATGCGCAAGGAAAAGTAAAAGATAAATCTTCATCGCTCTGGCTCAAAGAGAGCGAGGCGCTTGCGCTCGTTGATTCACTCGAAGGGTGCGAACTCACTGTTAAATCAACGGAAGAGTCGCCCCGTAGCGAGAAGCCGAAAGCACCATTTACTACCTCAACGATGCAACAAGATGCAGGAAGTCGTTTAGGTTGGGGAGCGCAATTGACTATGCGCGTTGCCCAGCGCCTTTATGAGAACGGCTACATCACTTATATGCGAACCGATTCGGTCACCCTTGCGCCATCGGCAATCGAATCGGCACGGAGTGCAGTGAAATCTCTATACGGCGCTGAATATCTTCCTGACACACCGCGGATGTACACCGGAAAGACGAAGAATGCGCAAGAGGCACACGAAGCAATTCGTCCGGCAGGCGATGTTTTTAAAACTCCTGGCGAATTAGCGAAAGAACTTACTCGAGAAGAGTTTGCTCTCTATGACTTGATTTGGAAGCGCACGATTGCATCGCAGATGGCTGATGCCAAAAAGATGCAGATGCGCGTGGATCTAGAAACTATGACTAAAGCTGGGAAAATCGCAGGTTTTCGGGCTAATGGATCGGTCGTTACATTCCCTGGCTACTTAGCAGCTTATGAAGAGGTTGTTGAAGAGAAGAGCGTGGACCTTGATGAAGAGGTGGAGATGCGCTTGCCTCCGATGAAACAAGGCGATGTGATGGCAGTGACGCGCTTTGTTGGTGAGGGACATCAAACCAAACCACCAGCACGTTATACCGAACCTTCTCTAGTAAAGAAGTTAGAGGAACTTGGCGTTGGTCGACCATCGACATTTGCTAGCACCATTCAAACCATTCAAGATCGTGGTTATGTCGCCAAACGTGGCCGTGCGCTAGTGCCTACCTTCTTAGCATTCTCAGTTACCGGTTTACTTGAACAGCATTTCCCTAAATTGATTGATTATGACTTCACAGCAAGCATGGAAGAAGATCTCGACAAGATTGCCCTTGGTGAAGAGAATCGTGTGGTCTGGCTTAAGCGCTTCTTCTTCGGCCACGATGGTATTCCAGGTCTCGCGGAGATGACTGATGACTTAGGTGCGATTGATGCTCGTGAAGTGAACACTATGAACCTTGGTGATGGCATCGAGATCCGGGTAGGACGTTACGGTGCCTATCTCCAACGGGGCGAGGGCGATGATCGCGTTATCGCAAATATTCCTGAGGATTTGGCGCCTGATGAGTTAACCCTTGCCAAAGCCCATGAACTCTTTGCGCGTCCATCAGGTGAACGCCAACTAGGAGCACATCCTGAGAGTGGACTTCCGCTAGTGGCAAAGACTGGACGATTTGGTCCGTATATTGTTGAAGTTCTTCCAGAAGATACGCCGAAGGTAAAAGGTAAAGCGCCAAAACCGCGAACTGCATCGCTCTTCTCAACAATGTCACTCGATACTGTTACCTATGAGGATGCGCTAAAACTCTTCTCACTTCCTCGCGTTGTTGGAGTCGATCCAAATACCAATGAAGAGATCACCGCACAGAATGGCCCCTATGGTCCATATCTACGTCGCGGAAAAGATTCACGACAATTGGCAAGTGAAGATCATATTTTTACTTGCACGCTAGAAGAGGCGTTGGAACTCTACGCCCAACCTAAGCGACGCGGTCGTGGTGTGGCAAAGGGCCCAGTAAAAGATCTCGGTCCTGATCCCGTGACCGGAAAAGCGATTGTGGTCAAAGATGGCAAGTTCGGCATGTATGTCACCGATGGTGAAACTAATGCGACCTTACGCCGGGGCGACATCGTTGAGCTGTTGACATTAGAGCGCGGCATGGAATTACTTGCCGAAAAGCGCGCCCGCGCGACTCAAGACTAGGCTTTTCCTATGGAGCCAACACTTCAAGGCGATATCCGAGGTGTACTTGCGATTAAACCTTTTCGCAAACTCTGGCAGTCGATGGCATTTTCGAGTTTGGGTGATTGGCTCGGACTTCTTGCCACTACCGCGTTAGCGCAACAACTTGCTGGCGGTGATTATGCAAAGGCGAACTTTGCAATTGCCGGAGTCTTTATTTTCCGACTCCTCCCATCGGTAGTTCTAGGTCCACTTGCAGGTGTGATTGCCGATCGATTCGATCGTAAACGTACGATGATTGTCTGCGATATTTTGCGCGGAGTTCTCTTTGCCACCATTCCCATCGTGGGTAGTCTGCTCTGGTTATATATCGCAACTATCTTGATTGAGTCACTCACCCTTTTCTGGTCGCCGGCCAAAGAAGCCTCTGTTCCAAACTTGGTGCCACGACATCAATTAGAGGGCGCAAACCAATTGAGCCTTCTTGCTGCTTACGGAACTGCACCAATCGCAGCGCTCCTTTTTACCTTCCTTGCCATCTTCAACTCAGCCCTTGCCTCAGCAATCTCCTTTTTCAAAAGCAATCCCGTTGATTTAGCGCTCTATATAAATGCGCTCAGTTTCATTTATAGCGCCGTGGTTATCTTTGGCATTGAGTTACCTCGAGGTTCCTCTGAGAAATCGGGACAGCAAGTAGGAATCTTGCGCTCGCTCTGGGATGGATGGAAGTTTGTCGGGAAATCCCCGAGCATTCGCGGGCTTGTCCTTGGCATGCTCGGCGCATTTGTCGCTGCTGGTGCAGTCATCGGATTGGCGCGCACCTTTGTAGGTGATCTAGGTGGTGGTGAAGCGGCCTACGGAATCCTCTTTGGCGCAGTCTTCACAGGTTTGGCGCTAGGAATCGCATTTGGGCCGAAGATATTTGCGCAATTCTCACGGAAGAGATTATTTGGCGCCTCACTTGCAATGTCGGGCATCATGCTTTCGATTCTGGCGCTTATTTCCAACCTTGTGCTAGCTATCTTCATTGTCACCATCTTGGGATTCTTCGCAGGTATCGGTTGGGTCTCTGGATTCACAATGCTTGGTCTAGAGGTGGAAGATGCTAAGCGTGGTCGT
>VGAL01000064.1 GCA_016870715.1 Actinomycetota bacterium
GGAGTGAATCAACGCGCGGGGCTGGCCAGAAGACTTCGCGAGAAATTGCGCTGGCAATCTGCGAATCTGCCCACCATTTCAACTTAACGCTCGGGATTCCATAAGCCTTTGATCCAGGTTGCGCTGCCAACCGCTGGGCAACCTCAGCCTGAACCATCACAATACCCCGAGTGATTGTGGGGAAATATTCCAAGAGATGGAGCAAGACCGGCACCGAGACGTTGTAAGGCAAATTCGCTACTAACGCAGTTGGAGTGGGATGAATCTCGGTGATAGTGAGCGCATCTTTATTGATGACGTGCAAGTTCGAAGCTCGCTCTGGAAGATGTGCATCCATCGTCTTGGGAAGTTGTTCAGCTAACCTTTTATCAATTTCAACCGCAACCACCGATCCTGCGCTCGCAAGTAAAACTAAAGTGAGCGAGCCAAGACCTGGTCCTATTTCCAGCACAACATCGTTCTGGTTAACCTCTGATAGCCGGACTATCTTCCGACAGGTGTTTCCATCGATGACGAAATTCTGCCCAAGTGATTTTGATGGGCGGAGATTAAGTTGCTCGGCCAATTCACGGATCTGCGCCGCACCAAGGCTCTCCATTAAGCAAAATCTCCAAATAGCCGGAGGGCGTTACCTCTGGTCGCATCGCAGAGCTCTTCAACAGAGCGATTAACTACCTCCGCCATGAAGCGAATGGTCCGAGCAATCTGCGCCGGCGAATTAAGTGCGCCACGATAGGGAGCGGGAGCCAAGAATGGGGCATCTGTTTCAACAAGTAGATTCTCTAATGGTGTGAGTGAAAGAGCTTCGCGTAGCGCGGGAGCATTCTTAAATGTAACCGTTCCAGAGAAAGATAGGTAATAGCCAGCTTTGATACAACGTTGCGCCATCTCTGCATCTCCTGAATAAGAATGAAAGATGACTTTCTCGGGAGCACCCTCATCTGCGAGTACGCGCAAAATATCTTCGTGAGCATCGCGATCATGGATTATCAAAGCTTTATTCATGCGCTTGGCGATGGCTATATGAGAGCGGAATGAGAACTCTTGCTTACTTCGCAACTCCTCTGGCGTCCGAAAATAATCTAAGCCAGTCTCGCCAATTCCCCGCACCCTTGGATGGGTCGCTAACTTTTCGATCTCACGGAGTTGCTCGTCGAGATTATCGACCATGGGCGCTTCATTCGGATGGAGCGCAACTGCCGCAAGCGCTCTGCCGACCCATGCCTCTGCCACCCCTACTGACCACCGTGATTGCTCTATGTCATAACCGATTTGCATCACCTGTTCAATCCCTACAGATGCCGCTTCATCAAGTATTGCCTTCACTTCGGGGGCGCCCGGTGCAGATTTGGCAATCAGCTCCATATGGCAATGCGAATCAATAGTTGGCGCAGGAAGCGCCTCAGGTAATGGAACTGGAATCCGATCGATATCGCGATTGTGGCGATCGCTCACCCGCGCTGCTCCTCGCCATTGGTCTCTGGTAATCGCGGGAAGAGCACCTCGCCACGATGTGTTTGGGTTCCTGCTTGAAGTTGACCCCATCGCGCAACATCATCAATTCGCATAGCGCTGAGCGGGCCGAGATTATCTGCCCCTAATGAACGCCATAACTTTTCGGCGCTCTCTGGCATCACTGAATGGAAGAGGACCGCCAAGATGCGCAGTGATTCGCAGGTGGCGTAGAGAACTTGATCTAGTTCTGCTTTTCGCGAGGGATCTTTAGCGAGCACCCACGGAGCACGGTCTGTGACATACCCATTGACAGTCTTGCAAAATTCTAGGATTGCCAAGATTCCGCCTTGAAAGTCGAGTGCGCAAATAAGTTCATCGGCCCGTTTAGTTGCAAGCGCTGCCGCTGTAACAAGTTCTGGTTCGGTGGCGACATTAGGAATCTTGCCTTCGCAATACTTCTCCACCATTGCGATCGCCCTCGATGCAAGATTTCCAAAATCATTAGCCAGCTCGCTGGTGTACCGAGCGACCATGTCCTCCCACGAGAAAGATCCATCTGTGCCAAATGGAATTGCCCGCAAGAAGTAATAACGAAAAGCATCCACTCCAAAAAAGTCAGTGATATCCGATGGAGCGATTCCAGTAAGTTTGCTCTTGCTCATCTTCTCGCCACCCACCAATAGCCAACCATGAGCAAAAACTTTCTTGGGCACAGGCAAATTGGCAGCCATTAACATCGCTGGCCAAATGACTGCGTGAAAGCGGAGGATATCTTTTCCTACGAGATGAACATCAGCTGGCCACTTACGCGCAAAATCTTCGCCGCTTGGAGTGCCAGGGGCCCCACCTAAACCAACTGCGGTCGCATAGTTAAGTAGCGCGTCAAACCAGACATAGACAACTTGTTTGGGATCCCATGGAACCGGGATGCCCCATGAGAAAGAGGAGCGCGAAATCGAGAGATCTGAAACTCCGCCCTCGAGGAAGGCAACTACCTCATTCCGCGCGCTAGCAGGTTCACAGGCCTGCGGATTCTCCCGGTAGTGTGCAAGAAGAGGTTGAACAAAAGCCGATAAACGGAAGAACCAATTGGTCTCGCTGACGAGTTCAACAGGACGGGAGTGAATCGGACAGAGTTTTTCACTCTCACTTGCCCCTGGTAAGAGATCGCCCGGCAATTTGAACTCTTCACACCCGACGCAGTAGGGGCCTTCATATTTTCCTTCATATATATGTCCGGCATCTTTGAGGCCCTGCAAGAAATTTTGGACCCGCTCCATATGTCGACTCTCGGTGGTACGAATAAAATCATCGTTAGCGATGATTAAGGATTTCCACGTTGGCTTCCATGCGTTCTCGACTAATTTGTCGGCCCAAGCTTGAGGATCTGAATTATTTGCCTCGGCAGTGCGAAGTACTTTCTGGCCATGTTCATCAGTCCCAGTGAGAAACCAAACCCCTTCGCCACGTTGCCGATGCCAACGAGTGAGGACATCGCCTGCAACGGTTGTGTAGGCATGGCCGATATGCGGCGCATCATTTACGTAGTAAATCGGCGTCGTTAGGTAGAAATTCTTCCGCCCCTGCTCAGACATCACTGCTCCATCTTAGTGGCGACGAGAGCATCAAATACTTCTCGCTTCCGTAGATTTAGCTCCTGCGCCACTGCGGCCACAGCCTCGCGCCGTTCCATCCCTGCTCGCTCACGTTCGCCGACCAAGCGCGCAATCTGATCTGGTGCACGAGAGGTTATTTCCTCCGGCGTTGCGCCAGCAATCACGATTGTGACTTCACCCAGTATCTCTCGCTCCGTAGCCCATTGGCTCAAATCTTCGAGCGAACCTCGGAAGACTTCCTGATATTTCTTGGTCATCTCACGACATAGCGCAACTTGTCGGCGCTCTCCCAGTATCTCCAACAAATCACCGATAAGTTCCTTGGTGCGATGTGGGGCCTCAAAAATCACAATCGTGCGAGGCTGGTTCTTTATAGAGTCGATGTAGTCGCGTCGCGCATTCGAAGTTCGAGGAGTAAAACCATCAAAGAGAAATCTCTCCATAGGTAGACCAGATAAGACCAATGCGGTCGTTACCGCACTTGGACCAGGAAGGACTTCAATATCTGCTTTGCATTCCAGAGCAGTTTGAATTGCCAGATATCCAGGATCACTAATCCCCGGCATTCCACCATCAGTAATCAAAAGAATTGATTCACCTGCATCCAGAAGCGTTCGTAGCTCACCAAGTCGCTCACGCTCATTACCTGCAAAGAAGGAGCGTAATTCTCCAGTTATATCTATCTGGAGGTCTTGGGCTAGGTGGCGAAGTCGTCGAGTATCTTCAGCGAAAATTATCTTTGCTTGCGTGAGCGCCTGACGTAGCCGGATCGAGGCATCTTCAGGGTTGCCCAGTGGGGCACCTGCCAGAATTAACTTGCCGCTTTTCACGCTCCTATCCTCCCAGGTTCTACGCTGTTAGGCATGATTCGGGCCCTAGGAAATAGAACGGTAGCCATTTGGTCTGTGGTCGCTGCTGCGCTCTTCATGCGACTTTTCCGATTGAGCACTCCGAACACTTTGATATTCGATGAAATCTACTATGTTGATGGAGCCAAAGACTTATTGAAATTTGGCGTCGAGGTAAGCGCAAACAAACCCGAATTCATCGTGCACCCTCCGGTTGGTAAATGGATGATTGCACTGGGAATTCAAATTTTTGGTGATAATCCCTTTGGTTGGCGCGTGGTTGTTGCGTTTTTGGGAACGTTATCGATATTGCTGATTGCAAAGATTGCTTCGCGTCTTTTTGGTGCACTTGGTTATGGACTCATTGCTGCATTATTGGCTCTCTTTGACGGACTCAATCTCGTGATGTCTCGAACTGCGCTACTCGATATCACACTTACGACATTCCTTCT
>VGAL01000065.1 GCA_016870715.1 Actinomycetota bacterium
GCTAGTGAAATATCCGGCCACTGATTCGAAGAAGCGGCTAGGTGCGCTTCTGGTCAATCCTGGTGGGCCAGGTGCTTCAGGGGTGCAATATGGGTATGCGGCGGAGTACATCGTTAGCAAAGAGGTACTCGAGGCTTATGACCTGATTGGTTTTGATCCGCGAGGAGTTGGCGGGAGTTCTGCCGAGCGATGTTTGACTAATAGTGAAACTGATCGATTAATCGAGGCGAATGGGCCGCCAGTTGATGGTTTAGATATGGCTACATTAGAAGCATCATCGAAGATGCTCGCGACCAGATGTCAAGAGAAACTAGGGAATAGATTGAAGTTTCTTGGTTCAGTTGAAGTTGTTCGCGATATGGATCTGATGCGTGCGGTGCTTGGCGAAGAGAAATTAAATTTTCTTGGTAAGAGTTATGGAACTTATCTCGGCTTGGTTTATGCAAGTATGTTTCCCAAGAATGTGGGTCGTTTTGTCCTCGACGGCGTTGTCGATCCGAAGTTAAGCGCTAATGAGTTAAATAAAGCCCAAGCAATTGGTTTCGAAATTGCGCTCGATGCATTCTTGGAAGATTGTTTACCTAAGAAGAGTTGCTTCTTTCAGGGAACTCTCGAGCAGGCTCGCGCTGAAGTGACAAAACTCCAAGAGAAAGTGGCAAAGAGAGCGCTTAATGGAAAAGATGAACGTCTTGCGACAAGTTCAATCTTCGTATTAGCAATGGTTGCCTCTTTGTATGACTCTGAAACAGGATGGTCAGCGCTAAATAAAGCGTTGCAGGATATTTATCAAGGAGAGGGAGCGCGATTATTTGATCTAGTCAATGATTATGTAGTCCGTGATGCCAAGGGTCGTTATCCGTCGAATGAGAATGAGATTGCTTATATTGTTAATTGCATCGATCGCACTGATGACGCCAGCCCAGAGCGTTTAGCCTCGGATGCACGTAAGTTTTCAGGTTTCGCGCCACACTTTGGACCGTACATCGCATGGTCAACTCTGCCCTGCCACTACTGGCCTTACGAGCCAGTTCGTCCGCCAGTGGAATTGAATGGCGCTGGAGCGGCAGAGTTCATTGTGATTGGCACCACCCGCGACCCCGCGACCCCATATGCCTGGGCTACTGAGGTGACGGCAAAGTTCGAGTCAGCATTCTTGATTACCGCCGATGGCGATGGCCACACTGGCCATGGACGCGGTTCTGCATGCGTGGATAGCGCCGTAGATACCTATTTGCTCTCAGGAGAGCTGCCCGCACGTCCCCTGAGGTGTGCGCTGTAGGGCTGGTCAAGAGCACCCCTTCGGATAGGGCAGGATTTACCTTGTGCATCTAGACCACATCTCTTATGTCGCATCACATGATCATCTCATCGATGAGGTGCAGCGAATCGGTTCGCGACTTGGCGCAGGTTTTATGGATGGTGGAATTCACCCACGCTTTGGTACCCGTAACTTCACCTTGCCACTTCAAGGTGGACGCTATCTAGAGATTGTCTGTCCACTAGATCATCCTGCAGCCGATGCATCTGCCTTTGGCAAAGTTGTCTCGCAGCGTGCAAATGATGGTGGGGGATTACTTACCTGGGTCCTTTCAGTAAATGACATTAAGAAATTTGAAGAACGCCTCGGGCGCGAGAGTGTAGATGGCCATCGCCGCCGTCCTGATGGCAGTGATTTGAATTGGAAACAAATTGGCGTTCTGGGAACTCTCGAAGATCGCCAATTGCCATTCTTTATCGAGTGGCAAACAGAGGATCATCCTTCGAAAGAGGCAAAAGCTGTAGCAAAGATCGAAAAGTTAGAGATTGCTGGAGATCCAGATCGGGTACGCAAATGGATTGGTGAAGACTTCGAATCAGCATTCGCTGGTATCACATTGGAATGGGTAGATCCAGCAGAGAATGATGGAGAGACTGGAATTTTCGCAGTACATTTCGCAACGCCCAAGGGCACATTTAGACTCGACTAATCTCGATTTGTGACCTGCCGCCTTAGCTCAGGGGTAGAGCAACGCACTCGTAATGCGTAGGTCCCGGGTTCAAATCCCGGAGGCGGCCCCAGTTACATCAGGCTTAGATTAAATTAGTAACGCCGCTGTACTTCTCGATCTTCTCCGGGTCGAATTCAATGCCGATTCCAGGACCGGATGGAATTTCGAGCATTCCATTTTTATCTAATACCCAAGGCTTGGTCGTGATGTCATCGACGTACGGTGCACCTGTGCAATATTCAACAAAATTTGTTCGGTGGAATGCTGACGACAATTGTAAATCGGTTGCAAGCCCCACAGCGGTGTTCCAGCCATGTGGAATCATTTGGATCCCATGATCTTCAGCCAAGTTTGCAATCCGACGCCATTCACTAATACCACCGCACTTAACCACATCAGGTTGAATGATGTCGAAGGCGCCTTGGGTGATGAATGGAATAAAACTCTGTCGACGGGTGAGAACTTCACACCCTGAAATTGGTACGGGAGATGCTTTGCGAAGGGTTTTGAAACCTTCGAGATCATCTGGATGGAGCGCCTCTTCAAACCATCCCACGTTGTAGTCGGCCAACATATGTGACGCGTTTATTGCCCAACGTAAACTTCCTTTCCAGTATGCATCAGAACCGCCTGCATCTACCGCAAGGAAACAATCATCACCGATTGCCTCGCGCGCACTTCGGACGAGTAATTCATCATTTGCAGGGCTGATTCGACCAAAGGTGCCCCAACCAATTTTGAAAGCCTTGAAACCTTGAGCAAGAAGGTTACGTAAGTTTGCCTGCATGATTGGTGGCTCATCCATCAAAAGCGATGCGTAGGGCATCACTTTCTCACGTAACCTGCCGCCAAAGAAGCGCCCGATAGGTTGCTGTGTAACTTTGCCAAAGAGATCCCAGAGCGCGATATCGATTCCGCTGATGGTGTGGGTGATGGAACCACCTCGGCCAAGCCAGAAGGTGTTCTGGTGGAGCTTCTCGCTCACTCGCTCTGGCTCAAGAGCGGTCTCGCCGATGAGAAGCGGCTTGAGGATTTCAAGTGAGGCGCGAACTAATTCGTCACTGGTGAACACTGCACCGATGCCGACGAGACCTCCGTCGGTATGAATCGCTACGAGAGTGTGAACGACGTTCTCTGGTTCAAGTTCTTCGCTCCAACCACCTTTTGGTGTTGCACCTCTGAGGCCAGCAATTCTGATTTCAGTGATTTTCACAGCGATCCTCTCGTGAGTTTTAAATTACGGTCGAAACTAAGTCAAAAAGTCTTGACGAAGTATAGATAGTTAGTAGGGTCTTGCCAAGAATGCAAAGGATGAGTGGACATGTTAGATATCGCTATTCGAGGGGCCCACGTTGTTGATGGCACAGGTAAAGCTCGCTATGTAGCAGATGTAGGAATTGTCGATGGCAAGATCTCTAACATTGGAAATGTTACTGCGGCAACAGTTGAGATTGACGGAGCCGGATTAACGCTCTCGCCCGGATTTATCGACCCACATAGCCACTCTGATTTCACATTCCACACCAACCCTGACAATGAGAGTTCTGTTCATCAAGGAGTCACTACAGAGATCGTAGGAAACTGTGGCTTCTCAAGCGCTCCACTCTCTGAAGTGTCAGTTCCCTTTACCGAAAAGCGTCTTAAGAATTACGCATACACAGGCGAAGTTACCTGGCGCACTTTTGGAGAGTACCTATCCGAGTTGGAGCGGATGAAAATTTCTACAAATTTCGCCTTTCTCATAGGACATAACAGCCTTCGCTTAGCAGCGGGCATCATGGGTGAGGAGAAAGTCACTGATGATCAATTAAAGAGTATGAAGAATTTTATCGAAGATAGCATGGAGGCAGGCGCGCTGGGATTGAGTTCTGGGCTTGAATTTGCTCCAGGGTCTTACTCCACTTCTGCAGAATTAAAGGACATCATCACAGCAGTTGGAAAATACGATGGAATTTATGCAAGTCACGTTCGTAACCGAGATTCGGAAATCTTTGATGCAATCAACGAATTTGTCGATATCACTCGCGCCGGCGGAGTTCGTGGTCAGATTTCACACTTCAACGTGCGCCATGACTCCAATGCACCGCAAAATGCATGGCGTCGTGCCGTTGACATTATGGAGAATGCACAGAAAGAAGGCCTCGACATCACCGCCGACACCACACCATTCCGTGAAGGAATTGGTGCGATGTACGCGATCTTGCC
>VGAL01000066.1 GCA_016870715.1 Actinomycetota bacterium
CGCTCTATGAGCGCCACTGTTTCCCGTGAAACAAAGGTTGTCGTTGGCACCCGCCGACTCAAAGAGGCGATGCTCCCTCGCGATGGAGTTCGGATTATCACGGTGGCCAATCAAAAAGGGGGCGTAGGCAAGACTACGACTGCGGTCAATATTGGCGCAGCCCTTGCAATGGGTGGTCTAAAAGTCCTGCTCATTGATTTAGATCCCCAGGGGAATGCCAGCACTGCATTGAGTATTGATCACCATGAAGGGGTTCCAGGAAGTTACGAACTTCTTGTAGATGGAATTGATATCACATCGCTCCGACAACGGGCTGAGGGGTATCCACGGTTCGATGTCGTTCCAGCAGGGGTGGATCTCGCCGGAGCTGAAATTGATCTTGTTGAATTGGAGCGACGCGAATTTAAATTGCGCGACGCGATAGAAAAACTTATTCGTGACGATGTAGATAATCCTTACGATTACATCATCATCGATTGTCCACCAAGTTTAGGTTTACTTACACTTAATGCTTTGATTGCTGCTAATGAATTATTGATTCCCATTCAATGTGAATATTACGCCCTCGAGGGATTAACCCAACTAATAAAGATCATTTCATTGGTAACTGAAAATACCAACCCAGAACTTCGTATAGGTGCAATTCTTCTAACAATGTTTGATGGTCGAACTCGTCTTGCACACGATGTTGCGAACAATGTTCGTTCTCATTTTCCTGAATACGTTTTAACTACAGTTATTCCGCGCGCGGTACGTGTAAGTGAAGCGCCGTCGTATGGTCAAACTGTGATGACATATGACATGTCATCACCTGGCGCTCTTGCATATCTTGCAGCGGCATGGGAATTACATGAGAAGGATCGAAAGCAATGAGTACGCGCAAAGGGGGACTGGGTCGTGGGTTAGGTTCGTTAATTCCTGCAGGCGAACCGAAACAACTGTCATCAGTGGTTGCTGGTGTATCAGTCGATGTAGCAAATCTCAACAGAGTCTCTATCAACTCAATTTTGCCCAATCCACGTCAACCACGAACTGTGTTTGATGAAGAGAAGATGGGAGAGTTGATTACATCTATTAAAGAGGTAGGTGTGCTCCAACCCCCTGTCGTTCGAATAGTAAGTGATGGGCGTTACGAATTGATTATGGGCGAGCGACGTTGGCGCGCTGCGAAAGCGGCAGGCCTTACCGAAATCCCCGTAATAATTCGCCAGACTCCTGACGATCAATTACTTCGCGAAGCGCTACTCGAGAATATTCACCGCTCGGAGTTAAATGCTCTCGAAGAGGGGGCGGCATACGAACAGCTTCTTAATGACTTTAATTACACCCATGATGAATTAGCCCAAAAAATAGGGCGTTCTCGCCCCCATATCACCAATACATTGCGATTACTTCAGTTGCCACCGAGCGTACAGCGACGAGTGGCTGCTGGCGTTCTATCTGCTGGGCATGCCCGAGCATTACTCGCCCTTGGTGAATCGGCGGCAATGGAGCGATTAGCCAATCGAATTGTCACCGAAGGATTAAGCGTTCGTGCGGTCGAAGAGATTATTTCAATCGGAGTTAAGGGTGGGAAGAAGAAGGCTCCCTCGGGTAAGGTCAGAAGCGTCTCGCCAGAACTAGCTGAACTTGCTGAGGAGTTAGGAGATTTCTTGAACACTCGAGTCACTATCGACAAGGCAACTGGAAAGAGCAACGGCAAAATTATTATCGAGTTTGCATCTGGAGAAGATTTACGTCGGATTATCGAAGAGATTGAAGGGTAAAATGGCTAATTTCGAAGCAACGCCAATCAGTGGATCAAAGTCCGGACTTGGTGAGGGCACGCTCTGGGACGAAAGACGGAAGAGTTTCCTCTGGGTAGATGTATTAGATGGGTACATCAAGGAGTACCTACCGAAAAGCAAAGAGGTAGTCGCTCATAAAGTAGGCGACTTTGTCAGCTATGTCGGAAAGAGAAAATCTGGTGGTTATGTCGTAGCGCTTGGGAATCGTCTCGCTACGACAGATAACAATTTTTCCATAGTAGATGAAATTGATATGCACATTGATCGCAAAGTTGGACAGACCAATGATGGCAATATCGATCCTGCGGGTCATCTTTGGATTGGCGTTGCGGAGGCGGTGGAGGGATCTAAGGCAGGAGATTTACGTCGAATAGATCATCAATTTAAGTCCAGTACACATCGAAAGAATGTGCAGATATCCAACGGGATTGATTGGTCTCTGGATGGCACCATTATGTATTACATAGATTCAGCTTTACGAGAGATTTCCAGATACAAATTCAACCCAGCAAAGGGCGAGATTATTCAAGAATTACCCGCGATAGATGTAAGTGATGTGACGGGTGTTCCCGATGGAATGTGCACCGATTCACTCGGTAATCTCTGGGTCGCTTTCTGGGGATGTGGCCAGGTTCGCAACTATTCCCCTGATGGTGAAGCGCTCAATATCGTCCAAGCACCAACTGCGCTAACCACCTGTCCATCCTTTGGTGGCGATGACCTTAAGACCATGTTCATCACTTCGGCGCAAGATCATTATCAACCCGAGTTCGCATTTAATGCCAGCGAGGATAAATATGGCGGAATGTGTTTTGAGGTCGAACTTCCGATTGCTGGCAAATTGGATAATTACTTTTTAGGGTAGTTACTTCACCGCTTTAGCGCTCTCGCCTCCGCGACGAGCAATCTCTTCTTTCACGACATTTCCTAGTGCAGCGACACCTTGTCGGATTCGCTCTGGCGTGGGGTGGCAGTACGAAAGGCGCATCTGCCAACTTCCAAATCCATCTGCATAAAAGGCTGTACCTGGTACGTAAGCTACTTTCGCTGCGATAGCGCGCGGGACGAGAAGTTTGGTATCAATCTCTGGAGGAAGCGTGACCCAGACATAAAAACCACCCTTTGGCTTGGTCCAGGTTGCGCTCGCCGGGAAATGAGCATCGAGGGTTTCGAGCATCGCATCACGTCGTTCTTTATAGAGTGAACAGAAAGATGCGATTTGATCTCGCCAAGGCTGATGAGCGAGGTAGCTTGAGATGGTCAGCTGCGCGAAATTTGATGGACAGAGAACCGATGATTCATTGGCGATGATCAATTTCTCTTTTACGCCCTGAGGCACGAGCGCCCAACCAACACGAAGTCCAGGAACAATAATCTTGGAAAAAGATCCAAGATAGATGACATTCTCATGGTCTTCAGCGCGCATAGCATTTGGAACTTGCCCATCAAAACCAAGTAAACCGTAAGGATTATCTTCAACGACAAATATCTCTGCTTCTCTACAAATATCTAGAATTTCAGTGCGGCGCGCGGCGGGCATTGTCACACCTGAAGGATTTTGGAAATTAGGGATGCAATAGAGGAATTTAATCTTTCCGCCAGCAGCGCGTACTTTAGTAATCGCCTCTGAGAGGGCGCTAGGAATCAATCCTTTATCGTCCATAGCGACATGAATAACTTGCGATTGATACTGCGCAAAGACACCGAGCGCTCCTACATATGATGGCGCTTCAACAAGAATTACATCGCCTGGATCGATAAAAATACGGGTAATCAAATCGAGCGCAGCTTGAGATCCGGTAGTGATAACAACGTCATCGCTCTTGGCACGGATACCTTCAAGTGCCATCATCTCGCAGATCTGCTCGCGTAGTCGGGGATGGCCTTGACCGCTCCCATACTGCAGCGCTTCTTGCCCATTCTCGAGAATCAACTTCTTGACTACATCAGCTATCATCTCCATGGGAAGCGCAGAGAGATTTGGCATTCCACCCGCAAGCGAGACTATTTCAGGGCGGGAAGCGACGGCGAAGAGCGA
>VGAL01000067.1 GCA_016870715.1 Actinomycetota bacterium
CAAGGCGATCATCGGGTACGCCCACTACCCCCACATTGGGTTCGATAGTGGCAAAGGGATAGTTGGCCGCGAGGACCTGATTCTTGGTCAGGGCATTGAAGAGGGTGGACTTTCCCACGTTGGGCAGGCCGACGATTCCGATAGAGAGGCTCACGAGGAGTAGAGCCTACGGGGCAATGTCACCCCTTCCTGCCACGATTGGACCATGACCATGAACGCCTTATCCCTGGCCATCGGCGCCATAGCTGGCCTCCTCCTTGGGGTCGCCATTACCTATTTATTACTACGGCCACAAGGGCGCGCCAACGCAGATTCCCGCGAGGCGAGCGCGCGTCTTGATGAATTGATGCGCGCGATGAACGCCGGGATGCTCTCACTTACCGAGAAGAGCCAAGCCGCCGAAATCAAGCGAGCCGAGGTCGAGGCGCAGATCAAAGAGCAGATCAAGAATATGAGCGAGAAGAATGAACGGCTCGTTCTTGAAACGGCCAAACTCGCAGGCGCCCTCTCGAAAGCGCAGAGCCGTGGCCAGCTTGGTGAGGCGCAACTCGAGATGATCTTAGAGAGTTCCGGGCTTCAAGAGGGAATTCATTTTGAACGACAGGAACATCGCGTCAACGATGGCGAGATATCAAAACCGGATATCACCATCAAGATGCCGGGCGGTACTGAAATCTTTGTGGATTCCAAATTCCCCTTCGATCGCTTCTGGGATGGCGTCGGCGCTGAGGACTCGTCCGCTCGCGCCACGCTAATGGCAGCCCATGCAAAGGATCTTCTCAGCCACATCAACGCACTTGCTAAACGCGGTTATCAAAGTAGCGGCACTTCACCAGATTTTGTGGTGCTCTTTGCGCCATTTGAATCCATCTTAAGTGAGGCGCTCGATGCTGACTCGCTCTTACTCCAGAAGGCATTTGCCAAGAATGTAGTGATTGCAACGCCGACAACTATGCTCGCTCTTCTCCGTACTATCGCTTACGGATATTCTCGTCATGATCTTGCCCGTAACGCAGATGAGATTCGAAACCTTGCTGGTGATTTGCTCAAACGGGTAGGAAAAGTTCATGAACGTATCGAGAGCCTTGGCGAGAAGATCAAGAGCAGTGAACGTGCATTTAATGAGCTGGTTGCATCGGCTGAGAATCATCTCTTAGTGCCAGCGCGAAAGATGAGCAAACTTGGCGCTCCTATTACAAAGGAGCTCAGTGGAATCGCACCGCTCGAGAGCGAGCTTCGCGCAATCAAGGGTCACGAGAGCGGAGCTGAGGAACGCGATGATGAATTAGACTTTAATGGTGAGGCGCAACGATGACATCACCACTTGAAATCAAGGGGCGACCAATCATCCAAGGTCGTGGCCTTACCTCCCCCGGAATTGTGGTCCTCTACACGCTCTCACTTCTTCTCGTGCAGAGCGCCGAGAACCTTATCTCGGGCCAACCCGGGCGAATCACCGGAGTTCTCCTCCTTATCCTTTTCTTTGCAGCAGTAAAACTCGGTCGCGATGGAACCCTCTTTACCGCTGTAGTGACCCCACCGCTCGCCCTTACTGGAACGCTCCTCTTTGCCACGATCATCAGCAAAGGCTTTGCTCTCACAACTCTCTTGGTGGCAATCGTTTCGAATCTTGCGCGCTTGGCGCCATGGCTGTTGATTACCGCAGTGGTGAGTTGGGGCTACTTCTTTATCTCTGAACGGCGTCGGACTATTTCATCCCAGCAGCCTTCAGATCCTTCCTAAGCTCCGGCGGCATCGAGAAGAGCAGATGCTCTTCGGCTTTGGTAACAACCTGCACATCCTCGAAGCCAAACTCTTTCAATCGAGCAAGGAGCTCATCAACCAGTATCTCTGGCACGGAAGCGCCACTTGTAACGCCAACAGTCTCTACTCCCTCGAGCCACTCTGGCTTCATCTCATGAGCATAATCAATGAGGTATGAAGCCTTTGCTCCGGTCTCGAGCGCAACTTCCACAAGACGTACTGAGTTTGATGAGTTTCGCGAACCGACAACTAAAACTAAATCACTTTGTGGCGCAATCTCTTTTACTGCCAATTGGCGATTCTGAGTTGCATAGCAAATATCATCACTTGGTGGATCATTAAGAAGCGGGAACTTCTCTTTTAATGCTTTTACCGTGCTTAACGTTTCATCTACGCTCAGAGTAGTTTGCGAGAGCCAGATCAACTTATTGGGATCTTTAATCCCTAACTTCTCGATATCTTCAGCTTTATCAATCACCTGTACATGATCAGGTGCTTCCCCAGCAGTGCCCTCGACCTCTTCATGTCCCTCATGGCCAATCAGGAGAATCTGATAATCCTCAGCGGCAAATCGTCGCGCCTCTTGATGGACTTTGGTAACCAGTGGACAGGTTGCATCAATCGTCTTGAGGTGACGAGCCTTTGCGCTCTCATGCACCGCAGGCGAAACGCCATGAGCGGAGAAAATCACCGTTGCACCTTCAGGTACCTCGTCAGTCTCATCAACAAATATTGCGCCACTTTTCTCGAGCGTCTCAACGACATGTTTGTTGTGGACTATCTGTTTGCGGACATAGACGGGAGCGCCATAAAGATCCAAGGCCTTCTGGACGGTGACGACTGCACGATCGACCCCTGCGCAGTAACCCCGGGGCGCAGCAAGGAGCACTTTTTTGGTGGCCATAGCTCTAGCCTAATCGGTTTGGCGCAACTATGCCCCCGGTGGTGAAGCCTTCCGATTACGCTTATAACATGATTGAAAGTAGTTCGGAGGAGCCACTTCCGGTTCGAGTGGTCTCCGAGTCAATCGGCGAATACATCGGGCGCCTTGGTCCAGTCTGGGTTGAAGGTGAAGTTGCTGAAATCACTCGCCGCCCAGGATCTCAAATGGCTTTCATCCGTTTGAAAGATACGAGCGTAGATATGTCGCTCCAAGTCACCTGTCACAAATCTATTCTTGAAGCAATTGATCCACTCCCAGATAACGCGCGCATAGTCACTTATGCAAAAGTCAATTGGTATGCAGTCCGCGGCACTCTCTCATTGATGGCGCGAGAGATTCGACAGGTGGGATTGGGTGAGTTGTTAGCGCGCCTTGAACAATTAAAGAATCTACTTGCGGCAGAGGGTTTATTTGCATCAGAGCGAAAGCGAGAATTACCTTTCCTGCCGCGGAAGATTGGATTGATCTGCGGTCGAGCAAGCGCTGCAAAGAAGGATGTCGTTGAGAATGTCGAACGACGGTGGCCCGGAATGGAATTTGAGATTCGTGAAGTTGCTGTTCAGGGTAGTACCGCTGTAGTCGAAGTCTCACGCGCGCTCCTTGAATTAGAGAGGATTGAAGAGGTCGATGTCATCATCGTGACCCGTGGTGGTGGCTCTTTTGAAGATTTACTCCCATTCTCTGATGAATCCTTAATCCGCCTAGTCGCCTCGCTAACTACCCCAATCGTCAGCGCAATTGGGCATGAACAAGATGCCCCGCTCCTTGATTTAGTAGCAGACCTACGCGCCTCGACCCCTACTGATGCAGCAAAACGTGTGGTGCCAAGTCTGCTTGAGGAGAGTGAGCGGATCACCCAGTTGATCGCTCGACTCGAAAGCCGAATGAGCGCAATCATCGACTTGGAGAGTGCAAAGATCTACGCGCTCATTAGTCGCCCCGTGCTACAGGACCCGATGACTCTTGTGACTATGCGCCGCGACGAACTGCGGCTCCTTCAAAGCGATGGAAAAAAGGCACTGATTGCGCTGATCAAAGAGTTGCGTAGTGAAACCAAAGAG
>VGAL01000068.1 GCA_016870715.1 Actinomycetota bacterium
GACCCCAGCAGAAATAGCCTGCACCGCGATATTTCCAAATAGCGTTGCCTCTGCTGGCCCGGTTTTAACTGTGATGCCGCAGACATCAGCGGTTAGCTGATTTAAGAGGTCATTTTGAGAACCGCCACCAAGTATGTGTATTAACTCGATGGACCGACCCGTAACCCGTGAGATCTCATCGATAGTTCTCTTGTACGCGTGTGCCAAACTATTAAGAATACAGAATGTGAATTCGCCATCCGTTTGTGGTGAGACAAGTCCGTGTTCTTTGCAGTACGCCTGAATCCGTTCAGGCATCCTTCCTGGGGCTGCAAATGATGGCTCGTTCGGATCAATCAAGCTTGAAAATGTACTAGCGGCAGATGCAGCTTGAAGAAGCTCAGGCATCTCATGGCTACGGCCCTCTAGATGCCAAGCACGTCGACATTCTTCTAATAGCCACATACCAGTTACATTCTTTAAAACTCTGACAGTTCCATCTGCGCCAAGTTCATTTGTGATGTTTGCAGCGAATGCCTCTGGAGTTAGAATGGGTGAATCAAGTTCGACTCCCACTAGTGACCAGGTTCCACTCGATATGTACGCCTCTGTAAGGCGATTACCAAATGGAACTCCAGCAATGGCTGCTGCTGTGTCGTGTGATGCTGTGGCCACGACATTAATTCCATCAAGAGAATCAAATCCATGGACGACGCCAATGAGCGCACCAGGCTCATGCAAATCGGAGAATAAATCCTCACGGATCCCAGCAATCTTAATCAGATCGTAATCCCAGTTGCGAGTGAACGAATTCAAAACTTGAGTGCTAGAAGCATTGGTGATTTCAGAGGAAATTTTTTGAGTAAATAGAAAATTAATCAAGTCGGGGAGTAATAAAAATTTAGCAGCTTTTTTATACTCAGGCAGATTACGAGATGCATACAGCTGATAGATGGTATTAAAGGGAAGAAACTGAATTCCAGTCGTTGAATATATACGATCCTTTCCAATCTTTTCTGTCAGTTCCTGAAAAGCTTGTTCATTGCGGGGATCTCGGTACGCGTGAATGGGGGGTAATAATTGGTGTGTCGCACTAATAAATCCGTAATCAACCGCAAATGAATCGATTGCCAAACTAGTTGGATGTGATTGTTTTACAGCTTCGCGCAGCCCTGTAAGAATTTTAAGGACGATAAAATCCCAATCCCACAATAGTGACCCATCTCTAAGTTCTAGTGCTTTATGAGGAAACCGATGTACGACGTCTAGTGAGATTGAGTCGGTATTGACTCGTCCTATCGCTACACGACCACTTGTCGCACCCAGATCTACTGCGAGAAATTCGAACATGATTTTTATCGCATAAACGCAGCAGCTACTCCACTATCAACCGGGATATGTAAGCCTGTTGTGAGGGCCAGATCAGATGAGCACAACACAAATACTGCAGCTGCAATATGTTCGGGCAGAACCTCCCGTTTTAGAATGGAGCGCTGGGCATAATATTCACCGAGTTTTTCTTCCTCGACGCCGTAAACAGCAGCGCGATTGGCGCCCCAACCTGATGAAAAGATTCCTGATCCGCGCACCACACCATCAGGATTCACTCCATTGACCCTTATCTGGTAGGTGCCCAGTTCGGCAGCGAGTAGACGGACTTGGTGAGCTTGGTCTGCCTTCGTTGCACCGTAGGCAATATTATTTGGCCCCGCGAAAATGGAGTTTTTGGAGGATACATACACGATGTCTCCTCCCATTTTCTGAGCAATCATTACTTTTGCAGATTCTCGTGACATTAAGAAAGAGCCACGAGCCATAACGTCGTGTTGTAAATCCCAATCTGCAGTCGTTGTATCCACAAGCGCCTTACTAAGTGAGAGGCCTGCATTGTTTACTACAAGATCCACTCCACCAAAGGCAAGGGCAGCTGCATGCACTGTAGCGATAATGGCGGCCTCATCGGTGACATCAACTTTGAAGGATATTGTTTTGTCAGTATTTCCAATCTCATTTGCAACGGCCGTAGCGGCCTCTAAGTCACGATCTGCAACAACCACACAAGCACCTTCTGTGGAGAGACGAATTGCAGTGGCTTTTCCAATTCCAGAACCACCACCAGTAACAATAGCAATACGGCCAGCCAAAGGTTTTGGTTTTGGCATACGACGGAGCTTTGCTTCTTCAAGCTCCCAATACTCGATATTAAATTTTTCAGATTCAGGGATTGGCGCATAAGTAGAAACAGACTCTGCCCCATGCATAACATTGATAGCGTTGATATAAAACTCACCAGCAACACGAGAAGTCTGCTTGTCTTTGCCGTAGCTAAACATTCCAACGCCAGGGACCAAAATAATAAGAGGGTCAGCTCCACGCATGGCAGGACTATCGGGCTTTGCATACTTCTTGTAGTAAGCGGCATATGTTTCGCGGTACTTCAGATGCAGTTCATGGGCTCGTGCGATTACATCTTCAACAGTTGCATCCGATGGAGTATCAAGAACCATTGGGGAAATTTTTGTACGCAAGAAGTGATCCGGACACGATGTACCGAGAGCAGCAAGACGAGGAAGCTCAGAGCGTGAAATAAAATCAAGAACCACATCGGTATCGCTAAAGCTTCCCACCATCGGTGAGTCCATAGAGGCGATACCTCGAAGTGCTGGAGCAAGGAGTGCAGCCCTAGTCCTACGTTCTTCAGGTGGTAGTGGTGCCCATTCCTTAACACGACTCCCGAAAGGTTCCTTCTTTCCTTTAGAGGCAAGAAATTTTTCGGCTTTCTCAATTGCGTCAATTGAGCGCTTTTCGCATTCAGCTGAGGTGTCTGCCCATGTTGTCAAACCATGGCCCCCAAGAACAACACCTTTTGCATTGGGGTTCTCTTTAGCAAGTTTTGAAATGTCAAGTCCAAGTTGAAATCCTGGGCGCCTCCAATCAACCCAAAGAATTTCTTCTCCAAAACACTCTCTTGTAAGCGCAGGACCATCTGCTGCCGTAGCAAGAGCGATTATTGAATCAGGATGAAGGTGATCTACGTGAGCAACATCGACGAGACCATGCATTGCAGTATCGATACTAGGGGCAGCTCCACCGTGCCCGAATGTACAAAAGTCAAAGAGCGAAACCATTTCATCTTCATGTTCAACCCCGCGATAAACATCAACAAGCGCTCGTATTCGATCAAGATAAAGACAGGCGA
The DNA here is from genome assembly GCA_016870715.1 of Actinomycetota bacterium. GTDB lineage: Bacteria > Actinomycetota > Actinomycetes > Nanopelagicales > Nanopelagicaceae > IMCC26077. The sequence goes on from VGAL01000068.1 coordinate 3,179, forward strand.
GCCCGGGTTCTTTAAGAGTTCCTAGGTCACCTCCGGAACCTTTAACATAGAGAACTTCAACGTTCTTGCCAGTAGATGGGTCCTCTGTATTACCTTTAGCAGAAGTATTTCCACCGGCGTAGTTGGTGAATTTTGGATTACTGCCGAGTCGGTTACTTCTATCTAATAATTCTCTAACCGTTTGACTTGCCATTTAGTTATGCACCCCAACCAGCCTGATTTCCACCTACTCGCTCAGAGGCAATTTTCTCTGCGTATCCACTTCGTGCGTAAGCTTTCAAGGGTTCTGGATCTAAACCTTTGTCGCTT
>VGAL01000069.1 GCA_016870715.1 Actinomycetota bacterium
AATAGTTTGTTCTTCACTAAAATGTTCTCTTTTTAGTTTTGAAGTCTCAGCTTGGGTGCTGGCCTCCTAGTTTTCCGCACCAACAATGAGGAAACGATGCCCTCCTCACCGGCGGTGGCGGATGACCTATTCCACTCCAAGCAAGGCAAAAGCGCCAACCATGACTCGGCCGAAGAACGCGCCACTTCTTAGGGTTTACCGGATTGTTATTTAGAGAAGGGTTTCAGAAAGATTAGTTATGGAGCTGACCAACAGTGGCATCCCAGCCTGTGACATCTTCGGGCTTACGAGGAGCTTTGCCGACGTAACGCGCAGAAGGCCTGATTAAGCGGCCGGTTCGCTTCTGCTCAAGGATATGAGCAGACCAACCCGCAGTGCGAGCTGATGTAAACATCGGGGTGAACATGTGAGGTGGGACTTCGGCGAAATCAAGAAGCACTGCGGCCCAGAACTCAACATTTGTTTCAAGTACGCGATCTGGGCGACGCTCTCTTAATTCAGCAAGCGCTGCTTCTTCAAGCGCCTTGGCAACTTCATAACGTGGGGCACCTAATTCTTCGCAGGTGCGACGAAGTGTGCGGGAGCGCGGATCTTGAGCGCGATAGACGCGATGGCCAAATCCCATAAGGCGCTCGCCTTTATCAAGTAAATCTTTTACATATGCGCGCGCATCGCCAAGTTTTTCAACTGCTTGGATCATGTGTAGCACTCGAGATGGAGCGCCGCCGTGAAGCGGTCCACTCATTGCGCCGATTGCGCCAGAAATTGAGGCAGCAACATCAGCGCCAGTTGAAGCGATAACGCGTGCAGTAAATGTTGATGCATTCATTCCATGTTCTGCTGCGGATACAAAGTAAGCATCAATAGCGCGGACATGTTTTGGATCTGGTTCACCGCGCCAGCGAATCATCATTCGCTCAACGACAGTATGCGCTTTATCTACCTCGCTCTGTGGGATTGCGGGAGCAGTACCGCGAGCTGATTGGGCAACATAAGAGAGCACCATCACCGAGACGCGAGCCAAATTGTTTCGCGCATCTTCATCCGAGATATCAAGAAGTGGTTTTAGATTCCAGGCTGGGGCGAGCATTGCAATTGCGGATTGGACATCTACTCTTACATCGCCAGAATGAACTGGGATTGGGAAAGGTTCGGCTGGTGGAAGACCAGGATTGAATTCATCATCAACTAATAAGCCCCAGACATTTCCAAATGTCACTCGACCAACTAAGTCATCAATATCAACGCCGCGATAGCGAAGTGCGCTTCCCTCTTTATCTGGTTCAGCAATCTCTGATTCAAAGGCGATGACGCCCTCGAGGCCGGGCTTAAAGTCATCTGCCATAGCGGGTATTCTGCCCATAACTAGCCCACCCAACAAACTCAAGATGACCATCCGGCGAAAGTGACCTTAGATACATCCATGGCCGAGTTCGATAAAGATGCGATTGCAAATATGCGCCGCTCATATGGCGAGAGTGGTCTTAGCGAGAGTGAAATTGATTCAAACCCCATCCAACAATTTCGCCGTTGGCTAAAGGATGCTGCTGAAAACCCGATTGTGGTTGAAGCAAATGCGATGGTTCTCTCTACCGCTGTTGATTCACAACCCACATCGCGAACTGTTCTGTTGAAAGATGTTACCGAAGCAGGATTTACCTTCTTTACAAATTACAACTCAGCAAAATCGACCGCAATAAGAAGTAACGAGAAAGTGTCTCTGCTATTTCCTTGGTATCCGCTAGAACGCCAAGTAAAAATTCTGGGTAGCGCTTCAAGAATTTCAGATGCTGAATCTGATGCATATTTCGCCACAAGGCCTTGGTCGAGCAAGATCGGAGCTTGGGCAAGTGATCAATCTGCACCGCTCTCATCCCGCACCGAACTTGAGAGTAAGTGGAGCGAGTTTGCAGCCAAATATCCAGAAGGAAGCGAAGTTCCAAGACCCTCACATTGGGGTGGGTTCTTAGTGACACCAATCTCAATTGAATTCTGGCAGGGGCGATATTCCCGACTACATGATCGAATTCGATACACCAAAACTGGCGCCGAATGGAAAATCCAGCGCATCTATCCCTAGTTAGAAGATAGGCTTTGCAAAATCATGGCTGAGATAAAGATTCCCGATTCACTAAAACCCAAAGATGGTCGTTTTGGCTGTGGCCCCTCAAAGATTCGCGATGAAGCACTTGAAAATCTAGTTAAGAGCGGCGCCTCAATTCTGGGAACATCGCATCGACAAAAACCAGTCAAGGGCGTCGTTAATCGAGTGCGTACTGGTCTTAACTCGCTTTTTAACCTCCCTGATGGCTATGAAGTAGTTATGGGCAACGGTGGATCAACTGCGTTCTGGGATATCGCAACCTTTGGCTTAATTGAGAAGAAATCACAACACTTAAGTTTTGGCGAGTTCTCATCGAAGTTTGCTAGCGCGGCAAAGGAAGCGCCTTTCCTAGATGATCCTTCGATTATTAAATCTGAACCCGGATCGCATCCGCTTCCAGTTATTGAAAATGGAGTTGATGTTTACGCACTAACTCATAATGAGACTTCAACTGGAGTATCGATGCCGATTAAGCGCCCAGCCGGAAGCGATGGCGCTCTAGTGCTAGTTGATGCAACAAGCGCAGCTGGCGGACTTAATGTCACTGCCGCTGAATTCGATACTTATTATTTCGCTCCCCAAAAATCTTTTGCCTCAGATGGTGGACTCTGGATTGCGCTTATGAGCCCTGCTGCAATTGCGCGGGTAGAGAAGATAAAAGCGAGTGGCCGTTGGGTGCCCGCTTTCTTTGACCTATCGATAGCAATTGAGAATTCACGGCTCGATCAGACTTACAACACCCCAGCCGTTGCAACTCTGATGCTTCTTGCAGATCAGATTGAGTGGATGAATAGCAATGGTGGCCTTGCCTTTGCCGCCGGTAGGAGTGCAAAGTCAGCTGAAATCATCTATTCCTGGGCGGAAAAGACTTCTTATACGACCCCATTTGTCACAGATCCTGCGATGCGCTCAAATGTAGTTGCAACCATCAATTTTGAAGATGGAATAGATGCCCTAGAAATCGCAAAGACGCTTCGGGCAAATGGAATTGTTGATACTGAGCCTTACCGAAAGTTAGGCAAGAACCAACTTCGCATCGGTATGTTCCCGGCGATTGATCCAGAAGATGTAAATGCCCTTACCTCTTGCATTGAGTATGTCGTTACAGAAATGAAGGGCTAAATGAACTATAAATTTCGGAGAACTGTCACCCTTGTGATTCTCTTTGGCTTAATCCTTTTTGTCCTCGTAAGCGGCCTCTAAAACATCATCAACTAGAACGCTCTCGG
>VGAL01000070.1 GCA_016870715.1 Actinomycetota bacterium
CTCTCTGGTGGAGTTGATTCAGCTGTTGCCGCTGCAATCGTGCAACGTGCAGTGGGAGCGCAACTCACCTGTGTTTTTATTGATCATGGATTACTTCGCCAAGGTGAGGCAGAGCAAGTAGAACGTGATTTTGTTGCCGCAACGGGCGTGAAATTGAAAGTCGTCAATGCTAAAGAGAAGTTTCTTGGCGCGCTCAAAGGTGTGACTGACCCTGAAGAGAAGCGGAAGATTATCGGGCGAGAATTTATCCGCTCATTTGAAGGTGCAGCACGAGAGAGTGCAGCGAGTGATGTGAAGTTCTTAGTGCAGGGAACGCTTTATCCTGATGTTGTTGAATCTGGTGGCGGAAGTGGAACAGCAAATATCAAGAGCCATCACAATGTGGGCGGACTTCCCGATGATTTGCAATTTGGATTAGTTGAGCCGCTGCGAACTCTCTTCAAAGATGAGGTACGTGCACTTGGTTTGGAGTTAGGACTCCCAGAGGCGATTGTCTGGCGTCAACCATTTCCTGGTCCCGGATTGGGTATTCGAATTATTGGCGAAGTTACCCAGCCACGCTTAGAGCTCTTACGCCATGCCGATGCAATTGCTCGCGAAGAGTTACATAACGCAGGGCTCGATCGGGAGATTTGGCAATGTCCTGTTGTGTTACTTGCTGATGTCCATAGCGTGGGTGTGCAGGGAGATGGCAGAACTTATGGGCACCCGATTGTCTTACGTCCAGTATCGAGTGAGGATGCGATGACTGCTGATTGGTCACGTTTGCCTAACGATGTATTAGCCAAGATTTCTAACCGCATCACCAATGAAGTTCATGGGGTAAATCGGGTCGTATTGGACATCACCAGTAAGCCCCCCGCAACAATCGAGTGGGAGTAGGTCGAAAAACTCGACTTTCGAACGAGTGCAAAACTAATATAAATATGTGCGTAAATCGCTCTTTGGGATCCTGGTCTTAGCTTTATTTGCTCCAGCTGGTACTGGCGCCATAGCTCAAGATCGAATCGAAGAGCATTGGATTGCCCCACAAGCAAGTCAAGCAGGCGAAGTGGGTTTTGGTTTCGATGATCGTGAAGATTACTTTTTCATTCCTGCTCTACGAGCAGTTGTCTATAAAAATGGAGTTGCTACTGGTCCTCTATGTAAATCGGTGAGTGATCCACTCTGTGCTAATTCTGAATACTTTACTATCAAAGCAATGCTTGTTCCATGTACAAACAGGAGTGAGAAAAATTGTATTGATGCAGTCTTTGCACGCGGAAATAATGGGAAGAATGTCAAGGGAATCTTCAAAGACTTCGTCACCAAAGACGATAAGTATTACTGGAGTGGAGATTCTGTAAAAAATATTCCCGATTCCAAAGTAGAAACTATCTGGACCTTCCCTGGTATCACTCATCCAGGAGGTTCAGATTTTCTAGTGTCAGTCCTCTTGGATGGCACTTATGAAGAGGGCAAGCAACCGTTCTGGGAGCGGGTAGTGACCATGCTGCAACCTGTAAGCACCGTATTAGATGGAACAGCTCGACGTGCCTACTCGCTTCCTAACGAGCGCCTAGATGATTTTTTCCCCGAAGAAGCAATTAAGCAGCGCTTCACATTTAACGGTGCACAAGTGGGAACCATACATAAGAATTGTGCGGCAACTACTGATGGTGTCTGTTTTAAGAGGGAGCAATTTCCTAGCAACACCTCTTTTGCCGTATCGATTAGAACAAGTAGCAAGGTGAGTGGCTGGATTCACGGACGCATGCGCGGGCCCCAGGTAGTGGTGAGAAATGCTGGAGATTATTGGATAACTGCGGTCAATGGATCTCCCACCGAAGTCCCAGTTGTGGCTCAATGGATTGCAAAAAATCAATTCACAGAGTCTCTTCAAAGCGAGTTTCGTAACGCACCGCTCACATTCGTGACAGCGGGCGATGGAGGTTTAGCCCAGAGATACTCGACGGCAGGTGATTTCAATAAAGTTACATTGCAACGCTTTAATCTGGTTCTTCCTTTTGCAAAGGATACGGCTAGTGCTACTCCAAAAATATGGGCTTTTGGCAGCTTGCGTCCACGAGATTTGCTCCGTGATGCCGACGCGCTTGGAGGGAAGAAAGAGTGCCTAACGAAAACAGATGGTCTAGCCGGAGTAGTAACCACCAATGCCACTGTTTATGATGGCTCGATACCAGCATTCAATGCTGCGGAGCAGACTTTGGATTATCTGGTAAGCGCGCCACATTTTGCTGCAAACGGAAGAGAATTTGGCGGTACCTATGACTTGATAATGAGAGCGGACGTTGCCAAGTGCATCTATGGATTTGATCGCACTCCCGCTTCGGCAACCATCTCAGTACTGAGCGAAGATGGTGTGGAGCGACTTACGACCGTGAATCTACTTGAACGTCGCGGCTGGTTGATTTTTGCTGCATACGGTTTTAACTTTTCCTCACCTAAAATCAAAATAAAGCTAAGCCAATCGGCTGTGCCAGGCGCCAAGGACAGCGCAGAACATTTAGTCGAAGAGGATTTTCTTGAGGTTAAAGAAGAGGTCATGACTCCTGCGCAGAGTTCAGAAACAGCTCAAAGTTCCCCAGTTGTAAAACCCGCCGCGAGGAAACCAACTACAAAGACAGTTACCTGCTCTAAAGGCAAATCAATCCGTAAAATCAGCGGTATAAGCCCCAAATGCCCGAAGGGTTACAAGTTAGTTAAATAGTTAATTTGTATTAACTACTCGGAATGCCTCGGCGATTCGACCTTCAGGTAAACCACCATTAGTTGCATTCCGTTCGCCCCATTCGCGAACCATCTTCTCTAAATCCGCATTGTGCGCCGTTTGGCTCACATGGGCATTAAGCGCCGCCATCTTGTTTGGGAAAGTCTCCGTGATATCGATGTAGTGATTCGGTGTAACCATCGACATCACCCAGACTTCTTTTACTCGCCACGGTTCGAGACCTTCATCGAGTAAATCCATGAATGCAAAACGATTACGCGCATCTGGATATACAGCTTGGATCGCAGCTTCTCCAGTAGCCATGTGATCTGGATGGCTTGCACCGAGTCGATCCCAATTTCGCTCTGGACTTTGGATTACTAAACGATCTGGTTGGAAACGACGGATTGCGCGGACGATTTTCTTACGTAATTCAATAGTGGGTTCGAGCCGGCCATCACGATAATTCAAGAATTCCATATCCGTGACGCCAAGAATTTTTCCGGCATCACGTTGTTCTTTCTGTCTAATTACTTGCATCTGATC
>VGAL01000071.1 GCA_016870715.1 Actinomycetota bacterium
GAGAAGACCAACTTCTCCGGTGAATGGGGTGGCGGTATCTACACAATCTCTCCACACGCTAAGTTCCCACGCGCAGCGCTCGACTTCGCAATCTTCATGGTTGGCGATAAGCGAAACGTTGTCGATGTGAAGAACCCAGATGGCAGCACCGGTGCTCCAACCTTCCCTGCTTACCTCAAGGGAAATGCGCTCTGGAAGAAGAAGATCGATGCAGACAAGTACTACAACGGCTCGCCATATGCAGCAATGGCTGCTCAGGCAGGCAAAGTCTGGACCGGTGTGAAGCCAGTTCGCTATGACGCCGATGGCGCATGGGGAACTGCTTTCTCTCCAGAACTCGCAAAGTCGAAAGATATCCAAAAGGCTCTCGAGGCTTACGCGACATTTACCTCAAACCTTGCTCAGCAATTGGGCTACGAGGTCACCACTAAGTAATTCGTAAGAATTACACGCAGTATCGAGCGGCGGATTTGGTCAAACAAATCCGCCGCTTCTTAAATGTAATGTAGGTCGGTAAGTCTTAGGGAGCATTGATGGCAAAAATGAAAAAGTACAAGCAGCGCAATATCCTGATGAAGTTAATGCTCGCACCGTATCTATTCTTGTTGATTGCATTTGGTCTAGTCCCGTTGATCATGGCTTTCTTGGAAGTTCCTGGTGAATCCTTACCTAACCCTGATGGCGGTTGGGATGCATTTAAGATCGTTGTTCAGGATTTCCGCTTTCCACAAGCGGTGAAGAATGTCCTTGGTTTTATGGCCATTTATGTACCACTCACGCTCTTTCTCGTGATTGCTATGGCGTTGATGCTTGATGTTCGCTTCAACCGCTGGAGTAAATATTTAAGAATGGCTTATATCGTCCCTGCCTCAATCTCAGGTGCAGTTGCAGTTCTCGTTTGGTGGGCAATCCTCGAGCCAACAATCAGCCCTATCAAATCAGTTTTAGGTTTCTTTGGAATTGAGTCAGCAACTCAGATTTGGCAGACAAAAAATCTTGTCTACATCATCGCAGTGATGACTTTCTTTACTATCGCAGGTAACTGGATTCTCATTCAATATGGCTCACTGCAGAGCATATCCTCGGAGATCATCGAGGCTGCTCGAGTCGATGGATGTTCAGCTTTCCAGCTTGCAGTCCGGATAAAACTTCCACTCATCCGCAAATATGTCATTTACATGGCAGTGCTCCTCTTTGCAGGTGGCCTCCAGATCTTTGTCGAACCGCAATTGCTTACCACTAGCGTCTACACTGGAATTGCAAATGCCTGGTCCTTTGATCAGCTCAGTTACGAATTAGCTTTTAAGAGCGGTGATTTTGGAGGGGCCGCTGCGCTCTCCATTATCTTGCTCATCCCAAGCATGATTGGCGCACTCGTGGTCATCTTCAAGACCGATATGTTCGATGATAAGGCGATTAGAAATAAGAAAGAAACTGAGAAGGTGGACCTATGAGCACTGTTTTAGCCCCAGCGCCAAAATCTGGGAAGAAGGCAAAGCCCATGCGCCAAGAGAGTCGCATCGGTATGTTCTTCGTCAACGCATGGCTCATCTTTTTCGCGGTTATCAGCGTTGTGCCGATGTTATGGCTGATTCTTGCTGCATCAAAGACTGATCCAGAATTAGGTAGCCGCAATCCCCTAGCTTTCGGAAGCTTCAAGGGTTATTGGAATGCTTGGCAGAACCTGCAATTCTTCGATAACGGAGTTATTGGTAAATGGGTGCTCAACTCAGTTCTCTTTAATGCGGCGATTGTCTCCATCTCAACAATTACTGCATCACTCGCCGGGTTTGTGATTTCTGCGGCAAAGATTCGTTTCAAGCGGACTTTCCTCATTAGCACACTCATCATGATGCTCATTCCACCAGTTGCGCTAGTGATTCCACTCTTCGTGTTGATGGATAAGGTTCGACTTGTAGATAACCCATGGTCGGTCATTTTGATCTCATCGCTCTATCCATTTGGCGCCTTCCTTTCCTATATTTATTACTCGACATCGATCCCACCTGAGTTATACGAATCGGCACGACTGGATGGATGTAGCGATTGGCAGCTCTATTCCAGAATCGCATTCCCACTATCGGGTGCGCTCCTTGGGCTCCTCGCCTTCTTTGCATTTATCGGTAACTGGGCTAATTACTTCATGCCCTATGTGATGCTTTATTCCGGTGAGAATTACACCTTGCCCCTTGGTCTTGGCTTCTTGTTCTACTCCACACCAGCAATTAACCCCGGCATCGGTGCCACCTCAGTGCCAATCTATAAACCAGAGATTGCTCTCGCTGGAATATTGATCGCTGTTCCTATCATGATCATGTTCTTGGTCTCTCAGAAGCGACTAATCCGAGGAATGCTCGCCGGTTCTATCAAGGAATAAAAGAGGTTAAACGTGGCTCTGCATCCAGAATGTGAAGCTTTTCTGGCACCGGGTGCAGATGCTCCGGAGTTAATTGATATTCCCATTGCTACTGGTCGTGCCGGATCTTACGTAGATATGACGCTCTCTGGTGAACTTACGCCGGGGGTGGCAATCGTTAATCAATTTATCCCTGGTGATACTGCGGACATTCTGATTCGCATCTACCGCCCCACAGGCGCAGACATAAAGAGTGGCTTGGTCTATTTTCACGGTGGGGGTTGGTCCTATTTTTCGGTCGATATGTACGATGCACAACTAACTGCATTGGCCTCCATGACCAACTCAGTTATTGTCTCGGTCAATTACCAGAAATCCCCTGAGCATAAATTTCCGATACCCCACGATGATTGTTACACAGGGCTCAAATGGGTCTTCGCGAATGCCGAGAAACTTGGCATTGATAGCCAAAAGATAGGAATAGGTGGCGATAGCGCAGGTGGCAATCTTGCTGCAGGAGTCGCGCTGCGCAATCGT
>VGAL01000072.1 GCA_016870715.1 Actinomycetota bacterium
GAATTCGCGAAACAATGCCATTCCCGTAGTAACACTCTCGGCTCATATCACTAGATGATTCACTGGAATACTTCCGCCATTTCTCACCCGGGGTTCCGATAATTGCGTAAGCACGAGATATATACGGCGCACTCATTGCTTGAGCGATAAGTTCGGCTTGATCGGCGAAGTGCGAGCGCTCTTGAAAGTAATCAACCTCTTGAATAGCCAGCAGGTCCACATCAAGTTGTGTGGCGCGCTCTGCCAGTCGCTCGTTATGGATCACCCCTTCAGGTAGCGCCATTCCGTGGAGTATGTTCCAGGTCGCAATCTTCACTTGTGAACGGTAGAGGCAAATTAGATAGGCTCGCCACTTATGAGCCTGGCGTTGATAAATCTCTCCCTGGCCCGCGCCCACCTCGATCGCGCGGCTCGCTTGCGCACTGATGAGAAGGCCTTGGATGCGCTATTTGCTACTGGGAAGATTTTCCAGGTAAACAAAGGAAAATTTCACTTCACTGATTCTATTCAATGGCTCTCCGCCGGTGCTGTGCCAGCAGGTGACCGGTATTTCTTAGGTCTTGATGAATGTGGAACTGGCTACTTTGCCATCAACGCTCCATTTGCAGAAGATGCAGAGGATTTGTTGACGCTTCGTGAGGCTGGATTGATTGCAACCGAGATAGAAACAGGCGCAGCAGTCCATGCTGTGGCGCTGGCAAATTGGCATGACACTCACACTCATTGCGCTCGATGTGGCGCGGATACTTATAGCGCGCTAGGTGGTTCTGTTCGAAAGTGTCGAAACGATGAGAGTGAGCACTATCCTCGAACTGATAGCGCTGTGATTGTGCTTGTCCGTGATGGCGATAATCGAATTCTGCTTGGTCGTCAGAAAGTTTGGCCACCAAAGCGTTACTCCAACTTTGCTGGATTCCTCGAACCAGGAGAGTCATTAGAGGCTTGTATTAAACGTGAGGTTCTTGAAGAGGCGGGGGTGCGAATTAATCAGATCGAGTATCTGGGTTCGCAGGCGTGGCCATTTCCCGCATCAATCATGTTGGCATTTACTGGAGTTGTAGAGAATCCTCATGATGCTCAGGCAGATGGCGAAGAGATCGAAGATCTACGTTGGTACAGCAAGGAATCCTTCACTGCAGATTTGAAGAGTGGCGAATTACTCATCCCTCCAGGAATCAGTATCGCGCGGAGGATGATCGAAGCGTGGTACGGAGGATCGATAGATTTCCCTGAAGCATGGCGTTAGTCAATGAGCGATAAGTTCCTCGCGGATTTAGATGATGAACAACGCTTGGCAGCGAGCGCCATTCGTGGACCGGTCCTCATCATTGCAGGTGCGGGTACTGGAAAAACGCGAACAATTTCCCATCGAATCGCACATGCGCTGGAAAATGGCGTTACAGAACCATCGCGAACCCTTGCGCTCACCTTTACCGCGCGCGCTGCAGCCGAATTACGGTTGCGGTTAGCGACACTCGGATTTCCCGGCGTACAGGCCCATACCTTTCATAGTTCGGCCTGGCGACAGTTGCAGTTCTTCTGGAATGAGGCCATTGGCGGCAAGCCCTTTCGGATTCTCTCGCAGAAAAGCGATTATATAGCATCGGCGCTATCGACCATTGGGCGAAGTCGAAGTGGAGTGAACATTCGTGACATTGCTACCGAAATCGAATGGGCTAAAGGTCAAGAGATCGCACCGGAAGATTATTCGCGAAATGCTCAGGAACATTTTCGCGTTGCGCCACAGGGTTTGACATTCCAAGAAATTGCGGAAGTTTACCGAAGTTACGATTCCAGCAAACATGAAGAAGGACTCTTAGATTTTGAGGATATCTTGCTACTTCTTGTCGGCATACTGGAGGAGCAGAGTTCGATTATCGATAGAGTTCGCTCGCAATACCGATATTTCACCGTCGATGAATATCAAGATGTTTCGCCACTTCAGGAACGTTTGCTCAACTTGTGGCTAGGAGGTCGAAAAGAAATCTGTGTCGTGGGTGACCCAGATCAATCAATCTTCTCGTTCGCTGGCTCCAGTAATCAGTATCTCTTAGGTTTCACGAAGCGATACCCCGAAGCACAGGTATTTAGATTAGATCGGAATTATCGTTCTACTTCGCAGATAGTCAACGTGGCAAATAAGGTGATGGATCGAAATCTCATTTCAGTTCGTGGCAAGGGCGAGATGAATGTTCGGCTCACCTCTCATAGCAATGAAGAGGTAGAGAGCGAGAAGGTAGTAGCCCGGATCACTGAACTCGTTAAATCCGGTGTCGACTCTCGGGATATTGCCGTCCTCTTCCGAAGGAACGATCAACTCCAGGACTTCGCACAAAACCTGATTTCTACTGGTATTACGGTAAATATCGTGGGCACTAATCAAGGAGAGCGCCCCTTCTTCTATGACGGAAAAATCAAAGAGGCGATTCGGCTGATCCGAGGAGCAGCAATCGCAAACGAGAGTTCACTAGCGGGAATCGACCTTGTCAATCAAGTGATTGCGATTCTCTCTTCAATTGGCTGGCATCCTGATCGAGCTGCCGGTGATGATGCACGGTTGCGCCTTTTAGAGTTTGTTGCTGAGGTGCAAGAGCGATTACCAGCTGCGAACTTGCGAGATCTCATCAACGAATTTGATGAACGTGAACGGAGCAATGTCGAACCCGAGGTAATTGGTGTGGTTCTGACCTCAATTCACTCGGCGAAAGGTTTGGAGTGGAGCCACGTATTCATTCCGCGACTACGCGAGGGGGTCTTGCCTATCTCGCATGCACTTGCCTCAGATGAGTTACTTGATGAAGAACGGCGCTTGTTCTATGTTGCCCTTACGCGCGCAAAAGATTCGCT
>VGAL01000073.1 GCA_016870715.1 Actinomycetota bacterium
CTCCACTCCAGCAATTAACCCCGGTATCGGTGCCACCTCAGTGCCAATCTATAAACCAGAGATTGCTCTCGCTGGAATATTGATCGCAGTTCCTATCATGATCATGTTCTTGGTCTCACAGAAGCGACTAATCCGAGGAATGCTCGCCGGTTCTATCAAGGAATAAAAGAGGTTAAACGTGGCTCTGCATCCACAATGTGAAGCTTTTCTGGCACCGGGTGCAGATGCTCCGGAGTTAATTGATATTCCCATTGCTACTGGTCGTGCCGGATCTTACGTAGATATGACGCTCTCTGGTGAACTTACGCCGGGGGTAACAATCGCTAATCAATTTATCCCTGGCGATACTGCGGACCTTCTGATTCGCATCTACCGCCCCACAGGCGCTGACATAAAAAATGGCTTGGCCTATTTTCACGGTGGGGGTTGGTCCTATTTTTCGGTCGATATGTACGATGCACAACTGACTGCATTGGCCTCCATGAGCAACTCAGTTATTGTCTCGGTCAATTACCAGAAATCTCCCGAGCATAAATTTCCGATACCCCACGATGATTGTTTCACGGGGCTCAAATGGGTCTTCGCGAATGCCGAGAAACTTGGCATTGATAGCCAAAAGATAGGAATAGGTGGCGATAGCGCAGGTGGCAATCTTGCTGCAGGAGTCGCGCTTCGCAATCGTGATGAGAAACTTTTTCCTATTGCGTATCAACTGCTTATTTATCCCTGTGTAGGAGTCAATTTCGAAACCGACTCTTATAACAGTAACGCTGTTGGATACGGGCTTTCTAAACGAACTATGAGCTGGTTATGGAGTCTTTACCTCAATAGCGAAGGCGACTATACAAATCATTACGCTGTTCCACTTAGTAGCGCAAATTGTGCAGACTTGCCTCCAGCTATCGTGATTACCGCTGAATTTGATGTTCTTCGCGATGATGGTCGGCAATACGCTGAAAAAATGATGAAAGATGGCGTCAAGGTCATCTACCGGGATTATCCTGGAATGATCCATGGCTTCTTCAATTATGGGAAATACATCCATGATGGAATTATTGCTCGCACCCATTTTGCTGATGCAATAAAGGAGCTATTACTTCAATGAGCGCTAATACATTAAAAGGTATGACCTGGGATCACCCACGTGGCTTAGATTGTTTAGTGAACTCAGATGATTTGCTCAAAAAGCAACTAGGAGTTTCAGTTGAGTGGTCTGCACGCTCACTTTTAGCTTTTGGTGATCAACATATTAGTGAGTTCTATGCTGATCACGACTTGATGATTATCGATCACCCACACGTTCCTGATGCTGTCCACGCAAATGCTGTGATTGCACTAGAAGATGTAGCCTCCGAGGCGGATTTAGAACTTCTAGCCAAGACTTCAGTCGGCGCCTCGAATGATTCTTATATATATAAAGGTAAGCACTGGGCACTTGCGATAGATACCGCAGCTCAGGTGAGCGCATACCGCCCAGACAGGACGGCAAAAGGGTTGGTCTTCTGGGAGGACGTTCTCGCTGCCGGACGCGAAGGATTGGTCCTCTGGCCACATAAACCGGTCGATGCCTTCTCTACCTTTGCCACTTTGATGGCGCAACAGAAACATCCGCTCTGTTCGACAGATGAATACCTTGATAAAGCAGTGGCTGCGCAGGTGCTGACATTCATGATTGAACTTGCAAAGGTGGTCCCGGCGCAATGTCTAACCATGAATCCAATCGAAGCGGCCGAATATCTTGTTACTACAGATAAAGAGCACTACAGCATCTGCATGTATGGCTATACCAATTACTCGCGTGATGGTTTTCGCACTCGTCCCATTGTTTACGATGATGTCCCATCCTTCGACGGATTGGCATCGGGATCCCAACTTGGCGGTGCTGGCATCGCAATATCGTCAGCTACCAAGAATGTAGAGCTGGCAGCAAAAGTTGCCATCCTCCTCTCGCTCCCAGAGATTCAATCAACTACATACGTTGATGCTGGTGGGCAACCGGGAAACCTTGCGGCCTGGAAAGCTCCACATGCCAATGACATCACTCGTAACTTTTTTAATAACACCCTCCGTACTCTTGAACGCGCTTGGGTGCGCCCCCGTTTTCTCGGGTGGCCTGATGTCCAATATCAAAGTTCACTCATTATTCATAGAATTCTCAAAGAGAAGAAGTTCTCCACTAAAGATATTGAAGAAATCGCTGCTACATATCAAAGGTATAACCAGGAGCTTGGCAAATGAAAGAGTTCTTTGAAGATTATGTAATTGGTTCGACACGAGTAAGCAGTGGACGCACAATTACTGAAGCGGACATCGTTTTGCATGCGGGTCAAACTGGTGATTTTTACCCGCATCATATGGATGCTGCTTGGTGTGCTACCCAACCCTTCAAGGAGAGAATCGCACATGGCACTCTCATTCTCTCCGTTTCAGTTGGAATGCTCGCTGGAGAAATCAACGAAGTTGCAATGAGTTACGGATATGACAAAGTGCGATTTATTGCCCCTGTTTTTATCGGAGATACCATCACCTCTCATTCCGAGATTGTCGCTAAGCGCGATCATCCCAAGCGAATTGGTGAAGGGCTTGTCGATGAACAGGTCACAGTGAAAAACCAAAAAGGTGAGACGGTAATCGCGTTTATTCATGTCTATTTAGTACAGCGGAGGGCTTCATGAAAATCTCGCTAGATCCTCGTGTTCATACTGCAATGGTTTCTGACTCCCTTGATGACCTAGGCATCAGAAACAATGTGATGGATGCGAAAATTCGACCACTTCAAATGACTATGCGCGCTGT
>VGAL01000074.1 GCA_016870715.1 Actinomycetota bacterium
CGGATCAGATCGGATTAGATATAGGGCCAGTGAGCGCTGAACGTTATGCGAAGGCTCTTGAGAACTGTCGAACTGTTTTTTGGAATGGGCCCATGGGGGTCTTCGAATTTCCAGCATTCGCAAATGGAACTCGAGTAATCGCCCAAGCCCTCGCCCAACTTCCCGGACTAAGCGTCATTGGCGGTGGTGATTCGGCCGCTGCCATTCGTCTCTTGGGGTTTGATGATGAGCAATTTGGTTACATCTCCACCGGCGGGGGAGCCTCACTTGAGTTCCTCGAGGGCAAAGAATTACCCGGCATCAAAGTATTGGAGAGCTAATGACCGCAGATGTGCACACTTCCGAGCAGACTAACAACTCTGAACGGAAACCATTGATTGCTGGAAATTGGAAGATGAACCTCAATCATCTCGAAGCAATCGCAGTCACCCAGAAGTTGGCATTTCTTCTTCATGAGAAGGATTATGAAGTTAGTGATATAGCAGTCTTGCCACCATTTGTTGATATTCGCTCTGTGCAGACATTAATAGATGGTGATCGCCTCCAGCTCCTCTATGGTGCGCAGGATCTCTCACCATTCCCTTCGGGGGCATACACCGGGGATATCTCAGGTGCCATGTTGGCTAGGCTCGGCTGTACCTTCGTTCTCGTTGGACATTCCGAGCGACGGACTCATCACGAGGAGAGCAATAGCGTGGTAAACAGCAAAATGAAAGCAGCGCTATCGCATGCTCTTACGCCAATCCTCTGCGTTGGTGAAAGTAGTGAGATTCGTAACGAGGGCAAGCATGTGGAATTTGTAATCGAACAACTCAATGAGTCATTGGCTGGCATTACTCCAGCACAAGTGAAGAAGTGCGTCATTGCTTACGAGCCCATTTGGGCGATTGGTACGGGAAAGAGCGCAACCGCTGATGATGCCCAAGAGATGAGCGCTGCAATCCGCGCTCGAGTAGCCAAGCTTGCCAATGGGCCGGTGGCAAGCCAGATTCGAATCCTCTACGGAGGATCGGTAAAGGCTGCCTTCATCAAGGAGATCATGGCCTGCGCTGATGTTGATGGGGTCCTGGTGGGTGGGGCGAGCCTTGACCCGGAAGAGTTCGCCAAAATAGCGAAGTTCCACAAGTTTTAACCGGTATCCTTAAGCCCTACACCCTAGGAGTCGCAATGGTTCTCGGCCTTTCCATCTTCCTCATTCTCACCAGCGCGTTGATGATCTTGCTGGTCTTGCTCCATAAGGGCAAAGGCAGTGGCTTGTCAGACCTTTTCGGCGGCGGGGTCTCGTCGACCTACGGTGGTTCATCGGTCGTTGAGCGAAACTTGGATCGACTCACCATCATCGTGGGTGGGCTCTGGTTTGCTGGAATAGTCGCGCTCGCCTTGTTGTTAAAGGGTTAGTAAGAGTTCACGAGAGGATCTGTAATGAGTGGAAGTGCAATTAGAGGTAGCCGTGTTGGCGCTGGACCTATGGGCGAGGCTGAACGCGGTGAGGCGATTGCGCGCTTTCGCATCTCGTATTGGTGTGGAAACGGTCACGAGACCCGACCATCGTTCGCTGACGATGGCACAGTAACTCCTCCTGATGAGTGGGATTGCCCACGCTGTGGTTTTCCGGCGGGACGAGATAAATCCTCTCCACCAAAGCCAAGCAAGAACGAGCCATATAAAACTCACCTCGCTTATGTGAAAGAGCGACGCTCTGCCACCGAAGGTGCAGCGCTCCTTGAAGAGGCTCTTAAGAAGTTACGTGGAGAGATTGACTAAATCTCATGAGCTCATCGCTTGTTAGATGAGCGTGGACCACGCTCCGACCAGTCTCGGTCAACACTTCACAATCTCCTAACGCTTGAGCGTTAAGAAGTTCGCCGAATGAGTATCTCTCATGAGGAATGGGAAAATCTTCTCGCTCACCGGTATCAAGTGTGATTATTAAAAATGCGCCAGAATCGGGCCCGCCCTTATGGCATTGACCAGTGGAGTGGAGATAGCGAGGTCCATATCCAAGGGTTACTTTTTTATCGAGTGAGCGGAACCTATCTTGTAAGCCCTGGCGAATTTCTTGCATAGTGCGACTCATCTTCTTGTCTCGCATGGGCACAAATGCGAGCACTCCGATATATCCACCTGGGTGAGTAAATCTCTGATCAATGAGAGCAAGCGCCCCTTGAGTGGTCTGCACTCTCTGGTGTGGAAGGTCACTTTCTGATGTAAGAGCCTTACTCGTCGCACTCTTTGCGCGAGCAACGTCAGGTTGATCGAAGGGATTAACCTCGAGAGCAGAGCCAAGGAGCGCCACAGTCCACTCCCATAAATAGAAAGAGGCTCCCAGCGCAAGCGAGTTAGCCTTTCGCACCTTGTCACCGACATCATGATGTGACCCTTTAACGGGGATGATTCCACGCCCTTCTTTCCCAGTTGACTCCGCAACTAATTGCTCAACCCAATCGCTTAACGGTTGGTCAGGTAAAGCCAGGAATGGTGCATGAGCAAGAATTTCTTGAGTGAGTTGAATTGCGGGATTATCTGCTCCGGAACGCTGCAGTTCTTCGCGTACATCCGCAGCATCATCGAGAAGCACTGCGCAATCAACACCAATGAGTGTTGCTGGCAATAAACCAAAGATTGATAATGCGCTGAAGCGTCCACCTACATTCGCCTGGCCAACGAAGGAACGAACCTGATTGTCAGCAGCCCATGCGAGTAACGGTGAACCAGGATCAGAGATTACGACAACATGGTTTTCCAATGGCAATCCACTCTCTTGAAGGCGGGCCTGGATTGCTTTCAGGTGGG
>VGAL01000075.1 GCA_016870715.1 Actinomycetota bacterium
TGATCTAGGTGGAGGTGAAGCGGCCTACGGAATCCTCTTTGGCGCAGTCTTCACAGGTTTGGCGCTAGGAATCGCATTTGGGCCGAAGATATTTGCGCAATTCTCACGGAAGAGATTATTTGGCGCATCACTTGCGATGTCGGGCATCATGCTTTCGATTCTGGCGCTTATTTCCAACCTTGTTCTAGCTATCTTCATCGTCACCATCTTGGGATTCTTCGCAGGTATCGGTTGGGTCTCTGGATTCACAATGCTTGGTCTAGAGGTGGAAGATGCTAAGCGTGGTCGTACCTTTGCCTTCGTTCAATCACTGATTCGAGTAACGCTTGTACTCGTGCTGGCAATCGCTCCAGTAATTGCTGCCGCGATTGGTGAACACTCCTATCGCTTCCGAGAGAATGTTTTGGAATATAACGGCGCATCGGTAACGCTTTTGATCGCTGGCATCATCGCCACTCTTGTCGGAGTCGTCTCTTTCCGCCATATGGATGATCGAAAGGGAATTTCGATATTTAGCGATATCGCGGCAGCGATGCGCGGTGAACTCGGGGCGCGCAACACCTTCTCTGCTACAGGATTATTTATCGTCTTCGAAGGTGGCGAGGGTGCTGGTAAATCAACACAAGTCGCTAGATTGCAAGAAGCGCTTGAAGCTGCGGGCGAAAAAGTGTTGGTCACGCGCGAACCGGGCGGAACTCCGTTAGGAAAGAAGTTGCGCGAGATTTTGTTAAGTAATGAAACGGGGAATATTGCGCCACGAAGTGAAGCGCTTTTATATGCGGCAGATCGCGCACACCATGTTGAGAGCGTGGTGAAACCAGCGCTCCTTGCTGGCACGATTGTGATTAGCGATCGCTACCTGGATTCATCAATTGCTTATCAGGGTGGTGGGAGAGTTTTGGCGGCACAGGAGATTGCCCGAATCTCGCGTTGGGCTACCGATAACCTCACCCCCTCGCTCACTGTGCTTCTCGATGTCCCGGCTCAGACCGCCTTTAAGCGCTTTGCCGACCGGGATCGCCTCGAGAGTGAGCCTCTGGTCTTCCACGAGCGGGTCCGCGCCACCTTCCTCGAGTTGGCAGCCTTCTCCCCAGAGCGATATCTCGTCATTGACGCAACCGAATCCATTGAGAGAATTGCCGAACAGGTCCTAGCGAGAGTGCAGAGCCTTTTAGCCAGCCGGAGGAATTAATGGCGGTTGCCCTCTTCGATGAGATCATCGGACAAGAGCGCGCTATTGAAATTCTCACTCGCGCAGTTATATCAGGAGTGCAACGCGATGGATCACACGCGTTGGTCCAATCGTGGTTATTTACCGGACCGCCCGGATCGGGCCGTTCGCATGTAGCAATCGCATTTGCTGGTGCACTTTTATGTAATCAAGGCGGATGTGGTGCATGTCAGAGCTGCCATTTAGTAAAAAGCAGCTCCCATCCCGATTTAGAAGTAATTAAAACTGAAGGACTCTCCCTCAAAATCGATGAGGTGCGCGAGATTATTGCCCGCGCATCGTGGGAGCCAAGTTCAAGTCGCTTTCGGGTAGTAGTCATTGAAGATGCTGAGCGTTTGACGGAGAGCGCTGCTAACGCGCTACTCAAAGCAATTGAAGAACCGGGGGTTCGGACAATCTGGTTGCTATGCGCCCCAACCGTTGAAGATGTCTTACCGACGATTCGCTCGCGTTGTCGCCAAGTTTCGCTAGTCACTCCTACTGCGGAAGCTATTGCACAATTGTTAGTTCGCGAAGAGAAGGTAAGTGCTAGCGATGCACATTTCGCAGCACGCGCTAGTCAAGGCCATATTGGAAGAGCGCGGTTTTTGGTCCGTGAACCTGCCTCGCGCGCTCGCCGCGATGAAGTCATCACGATGGCATTAGAGCTTCATGATGTTGCAGGTGCGATGGCCGGTGCAGCGCGATTGATGGAAATTGCTGCAGAAGAGGCTGAGAGCGAGGCGAGTGAACGAGATGAAGTTGAACGAGAACAGTTGTCTAATGCGCTGGGTGTAGGTGCAACCGGAAAGGCGCCGGCAGGTTCTAGTAAGGCTTTGAAAGATTTGGAGAAGGAGCAGAAATCGCGAATCACTCGCGCCACTCGTGATTCAATCGATCGTGCGCTCCTTGATATCTCCACGGCATACCGCGATCTATTAACCATTCAGATGGGTATTGCTGGTGAACGAGAATTGATAAATGAGCATCTCCGCGTTCAGATAGAGAAACGAGCAGGTGCATGTAGCGCGGATGATGTAATGAAACGTTGGGAAGAGGTTATGGCGGCCCGACGTACCTTGAAATTTAACGTCGCTCCATTGTTGACCTTGGAAGCGCTCCTGTTAAAGGTCCGTTTTTAAGATGTTCTTGACTAAGCGGCGCGTAGTTGTATTGACCATCATGGCGATGGGTGCATCAGTCGCGGTATTTCTCACAACGTCACAGAGCAATGGGTGGAGTTACTCTGATTATCAAAAGCAAAAAATTACCTGGCTTGCCTGTGGTGGTCCATTTCTTTGTGCAGATGTGACGGTGCCGGTCGATTACTCCAATCCAGGTGGCGAGCGAATGCAGTTATCGCTAGTGAAATATCCGGCCACTGATTCGAAGAAGCGGCTAGGTGCGCTTCTGGTCAATCCTGGTGGGCCAGGTGCTTCAGGGGTGCAATATGGGTATGCGGCGGAGTACATCGTTAGCAAAGAGGTGCTCGAGGCTTATGATCTGATTGGTTTTGATCCGCGAGGAGTTGGCGGGAGTTCTGCAGAGCGATGTTTGACTAATAATGAAACTGATCGAT
>VGAL01000076.1 GCA_016870715.1 Actinomycetota bacterium
TTGGTTTTCTTGGCATGGTTAGAGATGAGAAAACTCTCCAAGCTTCGACTTATGCAAATCGCTTACCGGAAGATTTAAGTGGTCGCCAGTGCTATGTGCTCGATCCGATGTTGGCAACTGGGGGAACTCTTGTCGCTGCGATGAACTTCTTGTTTGAACGCGGCGCAAATGAGATTACGGCGATCTGTTTGCTTGCAGCTCCAGAAGGAGTGAAGACTGTCGAACGGGCATTCTCGACTTCAAATTTCCCAATTACACTCGTTACTGGCGCTCTTGATGAGAAATTAAATGAGCATGGTTACATCGTCCCTGGTTTAGGTGATGCAGGAGATCGACTTTACGGAGTTGTCTGATGGCAAGTACTTCGCCGGGCTACGGCATAACAATTCGTGTTGAAGGTAAACCTGAGTTTCAACCAGTCGCTGAGATAACAACAATCATCACCCGCGAGGGCGCCATGATTACCGCGCTCGATGTCGCAGAATCTCAACTCGATAACGTCGTCATAGACGTTACATGTGATGCGGTTGATTCACTACACGCCGAGAAAATTACGGCAGCGCTCACGGCATCACCGATACTCAAGGTTCGAAAAGTTTCCGATCGCACCTTCTTACTTCACCTCGGTGGAAAGCTCGAAGTTCAATCAAAAGTCCCGTTAAAAACTCGTGATGATCTCTCTCGCGCCTACACTCCAGGCGTAGCTCGAATCTGCCAGGCCATCGCCAAAGATCCCGCAGATGCGCGAAGGCTCACTATTAAGCGCAATACCGTCGCTGTTGTGACGGATGGTTCAGCGGTTCTTGGCCTTGGAAATCTTGGCCCAAGTGCGGCGCTGCCCGTTATGGAGGGAAAAGCGGCGCTCTTTAAGCGCTTTGCTGATGTGGATGCGTGGCCAGTATGTCTTGATACTCAAGATGTTGATGAGATTGTTCGTACTGTCCAACTTATTGCTCCGGTTTACGGTGGTATAAATCTTGAAGATATCTCAGCTCCGCGTTGCTTTGAAGTCGAAGCACGCCTCCGTGAGCTCCTTGATATTCCAGTATTTCATGATGATCAACATGGAACTGCAGTTGTAGTTCTTGCCGCACTTGATAATGCGTTGAAATTGGTTAAAAAGAATTTGGCGGATTGCAAGATTGTGCTAAATGGTGCCGGCGCTGCTGGAACAGCTATCGCACGCCTGCTAGTTCTCGCTGGTGCGCGCAAGATAATTGGATTTGATAGCAGCGGAGTAATCAACAACAAATGCTCAGCAGAGAATGAGATGCGTCGTTGGTTTATTGAAAATTGCAATAAAGAACAATTTGAAGGTTCACTATCTGAGGCGATGGTTGGCGCAGATATTTTCATTGGAGTTAGCGCGCCAAATGTGCTTACTGAAAGAGATGTGGCCGCTATGGCAAAGGGTGGGGTTCTCTTTGCGCTTGCAAATCCAGACCCAGAAGTTGACCCCGTACTAGCAAGAAAGCATGCCGCTGTAGTTGCAACGGGACGAAGTGATCAACCAAATCAGATTAATAATGTTCTTGCCTTCCCCGGAATCTTTCGCGGATTACTTGATGCCGGTGCCAAGAAGATAACTGATGAGTTATTAGTTGCTTGCGCAAAGGCAATTGCCTCTTGCGTAAGTGAATCGCAACTAAATGCCTCCTTCATCGTCCCCAGCGTTTTCGATGCCAATGTGGTTAAAGCCGTTGCAGCAGCTGTTAAGGAGCGTTGCTAGTTGAGTTTGGCTGATTGGATCGAACAATTCCTTAGCGCCTCTGGGCCTTTTCTCATCTATATCGCCATGGGAGCGATCGTCTTTGTTGAAACCGGAATCCTGCTCGCATTCTGGATGCCCGGTGACTCAGTTCTATTTGCTTCCGGCCTACTTGCTGGATCAAGAGATGATGTAAATATCCTTTTTCTAATCTTCATAATCTTCCTCGCTGCATTTATGGGCGATCAGGTCGGCTACGTATTGGGGCGAAAATATGGTCGCAGTTACCTCGAACAGAAAGACTCCCCAAAGATAAAGAAGATGGTTGCTAGAGCTGAGTCTTTTTATGAGAAGTACGGTTGGGGCGCGGTTATCTTGGCCCGTTTTTATCCTTGGATTAGAACATTCATGCCACCGATTGCTGGAATTGGAAAGATGAATTACTACAAATTCTTATCTGCTAATGCGCTTGGTGCGCTTTTATGGGGAGTTGGAATTACCTTGCTTGGGTATTACGCAACTTCAATTCCCGCTTTAAAAGGTTCGGCTCGCGGCATTGCAATCTTCTTCGTAGCGCTTACTATCGCACTTGCGATAAGAAATTACATCCGCGCTCGGCGCGCTTGATTTGCGCCACTAATAATTACGCCAACATACGTAAGCGCAATTCCACTAACGAGATACCAACTAACTGAAATTCCTTCACTTGGTAAATAAAGATCTAAAACGAGCGCTCCAATTAGTTGTCCACCAACGCTATAGAGAGTAAAGGTCAATACTCCTAGGTGTTGCACTATCAAGGCGCTAAAGGCGATGTATGTGACGCCAAGAATTCCTCCGGTGTAAATCCACCATGGGCTAGAGGGAAGAGGCTGTAACTCGATAGCCCCAAAACCAAGGAGCACTAGGAAGAAAACCAGAAGCAACGAAGTTCCGGTGATGAAGTTCAAGAGCGTTGTCGTATAACTATTTCCAG
>VGAL01000077.1 GCA_016870715.1 Actinomycetota bacterium
CGCTCGAGATAAGGGAGCGGAGCACGTATTGCATGATTCCACCATGGCGGTAGTAATCGGCTTCGCCGGGGGTATCAATCCGCACTTTCGCAGTAAATTTTTTACCGCTCGCGTCGACCTCAACTGTTGTAGGGATTGTATGAGAATTAAGCGCTTGGGTTCCGGTGATGGTAAATACTTCATCCCCGCTAAGCCCGAGCGATTGTGCGCTCTGTCCATCATGGAATTGAAGTGGTAGCACTCCCATGCCAATCAGATTAGAGCGATGGATTCGTTCGTAAGACTCAGCGATTACTGCTTTCACGCCTAGTAGGGCCGTCCCTTTCGCTGCCCAGTCGCGAGATGAACCAGAGCCGTACTCTTTACCTGCAAGAATCACCAGCGGGATTCCGGCGCTTTGATAGCCAACCGATGCATCATAAATCGTGCTTTGCGCTCCGCCATCGAGGAAGTTTTTCGTAAATCCGCCTTCGATACCATCGAGAAGTAAGTTCTTGAGACGGATATTTGCAAAAGTTCCCCGAATCATCACTTCATGATTTCCACGCCTGGAACCATATGAATTGAAATCTGCTCGTTCAACGCCATGGCTCTGCAAATACTTACCGGCAGGAGAATCTGCTTTGATATTTCCGGCAGGTGAGATGTGATCTGTCGTTACCGAGTCCCCAAGCATGGCAAGTACTCGTGCGCCCACGATATCGCGAACGGGTACTGGGTCTCGTGGCATCCCCTCAAAGTAGGGAGGTTTACGGACATACGTTGATTGCGGATCCCATTCAAAGGTCTCACCTGTTGGGGTATCAAGCGCCTTCCAGCGATGATCGCCCTCAAAGACGGATGCATAATCTTTTCGGAACATCTCGGAGGTTATGGAGTTGGCGACGACCGCTTCGATCTCTTGTGCACTCGGCCAGATATCTTTGAGGAAGACCGGGGCTCCACTCTTGTCAACGCCAAGTGGATCCTTCTGGAAATCGTGATTCATCGAGCCGGCAATTGCGTAGGCAACAACAAGTGGTGGTGAAGCCAAATAATTCATTCGTACATCGGGTGAGATACGACCCTCGAAATTTCGATTTCCCGAGAGGACTGCTGCCGCTGCAAGATCCTTCTCGTTAATCGCGCTCGAGATTTCAGCAGGAAGTGGACCGGAGTTGCCGATACAGGTCACGCAACCATAACCCACGAGATTAAAACCAAGCGCCTCCATATAACGAGTGAGATCGGCGCGATCATAGTAATCAGTGACGACCTTTGAGCCTGGTGCCAGCGTGGTCTTCACCCATGGCTTGGCTTTCAAACCTTTTTCGACCGCCTTCTTCGCCAATAGCGCAGCTCCCACCATCACTGAGGGATTCGAAGTGTTGGTACATGAGGTGATCGACGCGATGACAACATCGCCATTAGTTAGTGTGAAGTTCTGCCCACTCATCGAAACCGGAACAGGTTCGGTTGCAGTTTTTTCGCGGATGTATGAAGGAAGTGCTTCAGTGAATTTCTGCTTCGCTTGATTGAGCGCAATACGATCTTGTGGTCGCTTAGGTCCGGCAATCGAAGGGGTAATTGTCGAGAGATCTAATTCCAGATGCTCTGAGTAACGAGGGGTTGCATTGGGCTCATGCCATAGACCTTGCGCCTTGGCATATTCGGCGACAAGAGCAAGTTGCTCCTCTTTCCGTCCAGTTAATCGAAGGTAATTGATGGTCTCCTCATCAATCGGGAAGATTGCGCAGGTAGAGCCATACTCGGGGCTCATATTTCCAATCGTGGCGCGATTGGCCATCGGAACTGCTGCCACCCCAGGTCCATAGAACTCTACGAACTTACCGACGACGCCATGTTTGCGGAGTTGTTCAGTAATAGTCAGCGCTAAATCTGTTGCGGTAGTACCAACGGGAAGTTCTCCCGTTAACTTAAATCCGACAACGCGAGGAATCAACATCGAGACTGGCTGACCAAGTAGCGCTGCCTCGGCTTCGATGCCGCCTACTCCCCAACCAAGTACGCCAAGGCCATTGACCATCGTGGTATGCGAATCAGTTCCGACAACGGTGTCCGGGTATGCGCGATGCACACCGTCAACTTCACGGACCATTACCACTCGCGCTAGATATTCGATATTGACCTGGTGGACAATTCCCGTTCCAGGTGGCACCACTTTAAATTCATCAAAAGCAGTTTGCCCCCAACGAAGGAATCGGTACCGCTCATGATTACGTTGGTATTCGATATCAGTGTTCTGCTCAAATGCATCGGGTCGTCCGAAGACATCGGCGATAACTGAGTGATCAATGACAAGTTCAGCGGGCGCAAGTGGATTGACCTTCGCAGGATCGCCGCCGAGTTCAACGACCGCCTCGCGCATCGTCGCCAAATCCACCACGCATGGCACGCCAGTAAAGTCCTGCATGATCACCCGCGCAGGGGTAAATTGAATTTCGGTATCAGGTTCAACGGTGGGATCCCAGTTTGCCAAAGCCTTAATCTGATCGGCGGTGATGTTGGCGCCATCTTCATGGCGCAAGAGATTCTCAAGCAAAATCTTGAGGCTAAATGGGAGCGTTGCGGCCCCTTCGAGCCCG
>VGAL01000078.1 GCA_016870715.1 Actinomycetota bacterium
GCAGATTTTGCTGGTGGCGTAGCGCTATCGCTCATAATGTTGATTCCCAATGTAATTCTCGCCCTTTTATTCGTTCTCAATACTGATTTTATGAAAAAGAGCAAAAGCTCATGGAAATAGGAGCCCAGCGGCGAAATAGCCGGCTGATCAAAATCACTCTATTTTCAGCCACTTTCTGGGCTTCAATCCCACTGCTATGGATATTGCGAGATGTAGCACGAATGATTTTCGCCCCAGTGATTTATTACGATAATGGGGTCTTCTTCACCTGGCTGAAAAATACTTCAATATTTGTTGGCTCAGCACTCACAATTTCTGTGGTCTGTTGTGTCACCGCAGGGTTTGTTTTAGCAGTACTGGACGTGCCATTCCGACGGTTCCTACTATTTGCCACGCTCGTGACGATGTTGATTCCCATCACTGCAATGGCTATGCCCCTGTATGTGATGATTGATCGAATTGGGCTTAATGACACACTTCTCGGATTGATTTTGGCCTCATCATTCTTCCCCTTTGGAGCATTTCTCTCCTATCTATATTTCACTTCTGTGCTTCCACCTGATTTGGTTGGAATGGGACGAATAGATGGCCTAGGAGATTTCGGAATCTATCGCCACCTTGGATTACCCCTCTCCAAGTCACTGATTTCAGTGGTTACATTCTTCTGTTTTGTTAGTTTGTGGAATAGCTACCACCTACCTCGAGTGATACTCACGGAACCATCGAAATCAATCATGTCCATCGGAATTGAAGTATTTTATGGGCAGGGAACGACGCTAATTGCCCTGATGATGGTTATCCCATCTGTATTGCTTTACCTAGCATCGCAAAAAACAATTGCTCGAGGTATTTTCAGCGGGGCAGTAAAGGAGTAGTTCTTCTAGCTTTCGCGAATTCGGGCACCTAAAGTCTGTGCATCCTGCAATGTTCCCGCACCACAAAACCGCATGGTTCTTATTAATTCTTGCCGAAGAATATCAACGGCTCTCTGAACGCCATACTGACCACCCGCCATGATCCCATAAAGATATGAACGACCTATAAGCACCCCTTTGGCACCGCAAGCGATTGCGCCGTATACATCTTCGCCACTCATCACAGCACCATCCACATAGACATCAAAATCAGGACCAACTGCTTCAACAACTTTAGGTAAGAGCTCTAGAGGAACCGTGCCACGATCAAGTTGTCGCCCACCATGATTGGAGAGAATCACCCCATCTAATCCAATTTCCTTACACATGATTGCATCGGGCACAGATTGGATGCCTTTGATAATTATTGGCCCCTCCCATACAGATTTAAGCCAGTGGGCATCTTCAAAGGTCATCGAAGGGTCGAAAAGATAGGAGGCGATGTCAGCCATAGGTTTATTCCAACCTCGAAAGGCGGCAAACTCCAAGCGTTTTGTAGTAATGAGGTTAAGCCACCAGCGTGGCTTAGCGATTACTTGTGCGATTGTGCGGATACCCAGATGGGGTGGGATTGTCAGTCCATTACGGATATCGCGTGGACGGTACGCCGCAACCGGAGTATCAACTGTGACCACCAGAGTTTCAAAGCCATTTTCACGTGCAACTTTCAAAGTCCGCAAACTATCCTCACGGTTACGCATCATGTACAACTGAAACCAGCGACGCACGCCTGGAACAGCGGTAGCCAATTCATCTGGTGAGGTAGTTCCCATTGTAGATAAGCAGTAGATCATGTTATTTGCCTCGGCAACAGCTGCAACAGCAGGTTCACCCACGTGATACATGAAGCGGGTGTAACCAGTTGGTGCAAAAATAATCGGTAAATCAACCTTCCTACCAAAAATGTTAGTTGAAGTGTCAACGTCGGAAAAATTTTTTGAAATGCTTACGTTTAGTTGCAGATTACTGAAAGCGGCAGTAGAGCGGGCGTAACTGATTTCGCGCTGAGCCCCACCTTCTACAAAGTCAAAAGTTGCTCTTGGAACATTTTTTTTCGCCAGTCGCTTCAAATCAGCTATCGTCTGTGAGTTATCAACTTTTCGCTTTGTTCGATGAAAAATGGATAACATCGGAATTCTCACTTACATATTTCGGATTCGGGCACCAAGTTCTCGAATTTCCTCGAGATTCTTTACCCCACAAAGTTGCATGGTGTTAACAAATTCTTTCCGCAAAATCTCGATAGCGCGTTGCACGCCGTATTGACCGCCAGCCATAATTCCGTAGAGATAGGCGCGACCAACAAAGACACCTTTGGCTCCCCGGGCGATAGCACCATAAATATCTTGACCGCTCATAATTGCACCATCGATATAGACGTCGAGATCCTTGCCTACTGCAGCGACAACATCGGGAAGTATCTCCAAAGGAACGGTGCCACGGTCTAGCTGTCTGCCACCATGATTCGAAAGCACAATTGCATCTACACCAGCCTCTTTGCATTTAATGGCATCGTCAACAGATTGAATCCCTTTGATGACTAAAGGACCTTCCCACACTGATTTCACCCACGCAAGGTCGTCAAATGTCATGGAGGAGTCGAAAATATGTGA
>VGAL01000079.1 GCA_016870715.1 Actinomycetota bacterium
CGACCAGTACGTTACACATCTCAAGTTTTGCATTATCAAGCGAGACAATCTCGCAGGCATCTGCCAGTAGCCATTCAGCGTCGATTACTGATTCCATCTTCATCGCTTTGGGGTCTTTGTCTATGAGTAGGACTTCATGGCCATTGCTGAGCAATTCGCGAGCAATTGATCGCCCGACATTTCCGGCCCCTGCGATTGCTATGCGCACTAGTGTCCTGCCGGAGGTGAGGCCAGCGTCTTTTCGATTGCCGGTAGATCTTTCTCGTTCATCATCAGATGGACGAGATCACCCTCTTGAATGACAGTGTGCTCATCAATCAATATTCCCTTGCCGAGTCGAGTGATCAATGCAACGCGCGCACCGGTGATGTTCTCGACGAGAGTCGCTGGATGGCCGAACCATGATGAATCCAAGTGGACCTCTGCCAGGCGAATGGTTCCACTGGCATCTTGCCATTCGGAGAGTGAACCTTCAGGAATTAAACGACGCAAAACCTGATCTGCAGTCCAGACGACGGTAGCCACCGTGGGAATACCCAGACGTTGATAGATCTCTGCGCGACCTGGATCGTAAATACGCGCTACAACATTAGCGACGCCAAAATTCTCGCGCGCTACGCGGGCCGCCAAAATGTTGGAGTTATCGCCATTGCTTACCGCGGCAAATGCCTCCGCACGTTCGATTCCTGCTTGAATAAGAATGTCGCGATCGAAGCCAACTCCAGTGAGCGTGATTCCTTGGAAGTTGGGGCCGAGCCTGCGAAAGGCCTCACGATTTTGATCGATGATGGCAACGGTATGGCCAGCCTCTTCTAAGCGCTGAGCGATCAGAGTGCCTACTCGACCGCACCCCATCACCACGACGTGCATACGAGCAATTTACACCCGGATTTCGCTCTTCTTACGCACTACTCTTCCTGCGTGGCTGAAGTGGCGAGGTCCTCGAGGCGTTTTCGCGTGGGGGAGCGGGTCGAGCTTAAGGTTTCAGCTATCGCACATGGCGGGGAGAGCATCGCTCGTTTTGATGGCTGGGTCTTCTTCGTGCGATATGCGATACCAGGTGAACAGATCATCGCGGAGATTACCGAAGTGGGTAAGAGCTTTCATCGCGCAGATGCGGTGGAGATCATCACGCCATCGCCCGATCGGATCACCGCACGCTGTCAATACTTTCACCCGGGTGGATGTGGTGGCTGCGATTTCCAACACATCACTCTTAATCGTCAACGTGAACTTAAATCTGAGGTGATCACCGAACAATTTAAGCGACTTGCCAAGATTGATCTCACAATTCCTGTTATTCCAGTAACGGATGTGGGGCATGGAGATAATCCTGGCTTTCACTACCGAACTCGGCTATCGCTTCATATCAATAAGGATGGACGAGCTGGCTTTCACAAGGCTCGTTCTCATGAGGTATTACCCATCAATGAGTGCGTTGTAGTCGCTGAGAGTTTGCATTTAAAAGATGTGCTTGCAAAAAGTTATCTAGGGGTAAGTCAGGTGCAGATCCCTGATCAGATGCGAACCGAGCAGATTGTCATTCGAGGCAAGAGCTATCTATTTCAGGTGAGTCGAGAGAGTTTCTGGCAAGGCCATATCAAAGCAGCGGAAGTATTGGGTGAAGCGGCTCTCGAAATTCTGCAACCAGAGAGAGGTGAGCGCGCACTTGATCTCTATGGGGGAGTTGGGCTCTTTGGAAAGTTGTTAGCCGATCATGGCGCGCAGGTTGAGATCATCGAATCGAGCGAATCAGCAGTCCGCGATGGGATCGCAAATCTCAAAGAATTTCCCAATGCGCGCTATCACCATGGTGATGTTGCGAAGAAGATTGGTGAGATTAAGAGCGCAGATATCGTGCTCCTTGACCCACCGCGTAGCGGTGCTGAATTCGAAGTTTTGCGAAAAATTGCAGCGCTTGCCCCGCGCGCCATCTGCTACATCTCCTGCGATCCCGCCTCTCTTGCGCGAGATTCCGCTCGTCTTGCCGAGCTTGGCTACGAGATCGCCTCCGCCAGCGCCTACGACCTCTTCCCGCAGACTGCCCATATCGAGTGCGTTTTCTCCTTCAGAAGGGTAATATCTTGATATCAAGATAAATTCTGGGGGCGGACGATGAGCAAAAATTCATTCTCTTCAAAGCGGACTTTCACAAGTAGCGGCAAGACGCTCGAGATTTTCGATATTACCGGGCTCGAAGGGGCCGCAACGCTCCCATTTAGCCTCAAGATTTTGCTTGAGAATCTCTTGCGCCATGAAGATGGCGCCAACATCACCGCCGATCAGATTAAGGCTTTGGCAAACTGGGATCCCACC
>VGAL01000080.1 GCA_016870715.1 Actinomycetota bacterium
TAGCAATCGCACCTTATTTCTCCGGTAGCAAGATGAATTGGTTGATAAAAAATGTTCCCGCAGTCGCTCAAGGAGTTAAAGCCGGAACTGCGCTAATCGGCACCGTTGATTCTTGGTTGGTATGGAAACTAACTGGCGGAATACACGTAACTGATGTGACAAATGCGAGTCGAACCTTGCTGATGGATCTTGAAAGCCTGGATTGGGATGAGGAGCTGCTAAAGGTTTTTGAAGTTCCACGCTCGATCCTGCCGAAAATCGCCTCATCTTCTGAAATTTATGGAAAGACTCTGGCTGACGGTCCCCTTGGTGCTGCCGTTCCAATCTCGGGAATTCTCGGTGATCAACAAGCTGCGATGGTCGGTCAAGCCTGCTTTGAGCGAGGCGAATCTAAAACAACTTATGGCACAGGAAATTTCGCTCTCTTAAACACAGGAGAAGAAATCGTCCGATCCAAAAATGGATTATTAACAACGGTCTGTTTCAAATTTGGCGACGCAAAGGCGCGTTATGCCCTTGAAGGTTCAGTCGCTGTTACCGGCTCGGCTGTCCAATGGTTGAGAGATCAATTAGGAATTATTAATAGCGCTCCTGAGATAGAGAGCCTGGCAGCGAGTGTCCCTGATAACGGCGGGGTCTATTTTGTTCCAGCTTTCTCAGGACTATTTGCTCCATATTGGAGAAATGATGCACGTGGTGTTGTAGTTGGCTTGACCCGCGCTGCTACAAAAGCGCACCTTGCGCGCGCTGCCCTTGAGGCGATTTGTTATCAAACCCGCGATGTTCTAGACGCTATGTCGGCCGATAGTGGCGATAAATTGCCAGAGATGCGAGTTGATGGCGGAATAACTGCAAATGAGTTATGTATGAAGATGCAGGCCGACGTAATGCAGATTGATGTTGTACGCCCGAAGGTAATTGAGACCACAGCACTTGGCGCGGCCTATGCCGCAGGACTCGCGGTTGGTTTCTACAAAGATACTGCGCAACTCAAAGCAAATTGGAAAGAGGCTAAAAGGTGGAAACCAAATAGCAATTCACGCCTTGCAACCTCGGGATTAAAGGATTGGAAGCGCGCGATTGAGCGGACTTTAGATTGGGCTAAATAGCCTTTACTTCGATTAGTAATGCTTCAGCTGGTTGAAGAATTGGCGCCGGAAGGCCAATCTCTTCGAGAATCGCACCGGTTGTTGTAACGCCATCTTTTAGCCACGTAGGTGGCTTAATCAACATCATCCCCGGTTTGCCAGCTGGATAAACCGGCTCAACTCGGTAACTCCTCTTTGGATCAAGAGTGCGAAAACGCAGATTTGGTGCATGGGATGTAGTTGTTGGACGTAATTGGGCAAAGGCAAAGAGCGCCTCATCTTTACCAACAACCCCATACAAGTAGTGGTCATCATTTGGATAATCTACTCTTACAACTTCACCGCTATGAAGTAATGAGCGCTTTGCTTTATAGAAGTCGATCCAATTACGCAAAGTATCAAGTTCGGCCGAACTCAATTTAGAGATATCCCACTCGATGCCGGCATGTCCAAAGAGCGCGGTGGTAGCTCTAAAACTAAGTGAGAGTTGGCGACCTGTTTGGTGAGAAGGAGTTGGACCAACATGAGTTCCTAAGAGTTCCGGCGGGATAAATTGCGTAGTCCAGCACTGAATTTCTTGGCGAGCTAGAGCATCATTGTTATCACTTACCCAGAAGCGATCTACATAATCAATAACACCAAGATCTATTCGCCCACCTCCCGATGCGCATGACTCGATCTCAAGGCCCGGACAGTTCTTCTTTAACTCCTTAAAGAGTTGATAGATAGCTTGGGTTTGATTGTGAATCGCAGCCTTTCCAAGGTATCCAGCATCTACCAGGACTCGATTGTGATCCCACTTGATGTACTTAACTTTGTTCTCATTGATTACTTTAGTTACTGAATCTAAGACATGATCAAATGCAGCTTTATTCGAGAGATTTAGAACTAACTCATGGCGCCAAGTTGGTGGAACGCGGCCCGCTTCACTTAAAATCCAATCAGGATGCTCCCGGTACAAGTCCGAGTCAGCATTTAACATCTCGCCTTCAAACCAGAGCCCAAATTCCATACCTTTGTTGGCGATGTAGTCAGAGAGCGCGCTAAGCCCGGATGGCCATACATCTTTACTTACCTGCCAATCCCCTAGCCCACTTCGATCATTTCT
>VGAL01000081.1 GCA_016870715.1 Actinomycetota bacterium
GTAACCCTTCGACCGTCACCTCTTGCCCGCGTTCTACAAGAAGAACCAATTGCTCGATAAGTTTCTCGAATGCGGTGAGGTCGGTGCGATCACCACGGACGTGCAGCTCTTGGCCGCGTAGCGTGATATCGAGCGTGGGAAACGCCCGCTCAAGTGCGCGAAGATTGATATCTGCAGGACCAAAAAGCGCCACTGGCGAGAGCCCCTTAGGGAGCGAGAGTGTGACTTTGTCCATTGGCACCAGTCTAGCCCGGAGGCCAACTAAAGGCTCTGCCAGCAATCAGGTGGAGGTGGGCGTGAAAGACGCTCTGACCTGCGCCCGCGCCAGTATTGAAAACTAGCCGATAGTCGGCAATCCCTTCGCGCGAGGTCAATTCATCAACGAGTGTAAAGAGCGCTCCCAACCCCGCTGGGTTACCTCGATGGAGCGCAATAGCGTTCTCCTCATGTCGACGAGGCAGGATCAAATAATGAGTCGGCGCAACTGGGGAGATATCAGCAATCGCAATCGCTTCGTCATTGGTTGCAAGATGAGGGGAAGGAATAACACCTTCGATTATCTTGCAGAAGATGCACGCTTGATCACTCATGATGACTCCTCCTTGTCACTGGTTACCACTGTTTAGTCAAAACTTTGAGCGCCCCGAGAGCGATTGCGCCAGCGAGGTCGGCGCGTAGGACTGGGTCACCAAGTTTCACCAAGGGTATTCCTGCGGCGGTGAGTTGGTCTATCTCTTCCGTGCTTAATCCACCTTCAGGACCGATGATTGCCAGAATGCTTCGCGCATAGGAAATTCCTGGTACCGCACTTAATGAAACTTCGCCGCTCTCATGAAAGGCAATCACTGAATCGAAGTGCGAGCTAGCAGCAAGAACGCCGGCAAGATTAGTCATGGAAGCAAGCTCCGGCAGGCGCGCTCGTCGAGATTGTCGCGCTGCTGCATAAATTACCTCGCGCCACTTAACAGTTTTATCGAGAGCGGCTACTGAGCGTTGCGCTTGCCAGGGAATGATCGAATCCACTCCCGCTTGTACCAATTGATCAAGGGCTGCTTTTTGGTTCTCCCCTTTGAGTACCGCTTGTGCCAGAGAAATCTCTGCGCTTGGCGCCTTATCTTTTCCACGATTCTGCACGAGAATTTTCACAACATCTTTGCCGATCTCTGTCACTGGACCCTCGACCCAATTTCCCATTCCATCCGCAAATCGAAGCACCTCACTCTTTTGAATACGAAGTACTGAGATTGCATGATGTGCCTGGGGACCGCGCAGATCAATCTCATCTTGAGTGATCCCTTCGGGTGCTACAAAAAATAAAGTGAACACAGTTAGCGACCCAGCGCCTCTTTTAATCGCGAGAAGAACCCGGTTTCACCGCCTTGGGTATTGCTCATTGATACTCGCTCCTTCTCGCCGCGAAGTTCGGCGAATGAACGAAGTATCTCCGCCTCTTTCTCGGAGAGTTTTGTAGGAATAACGACCTCCACATGGACGAAGAGATCTCCACGACCTGACCCGCGCAACTTAGTCACGCCCTTGCCACGGATAGGAATAGTGGTGCCGCTTTGAGTTCCCTGTGGAATGGAAAGTTCGAGTTGACCATCAAGGCTCTCGATTTCCACTCTGGTGCCAAGGGCTGCATCCACCATCGAAATTGCTAACGGGGTATGTAAATCATCGCCATCGCGGACCAAACTTTCATGGCTCTGCACATGTACCTCTACGTAGAGGTCTCCACTGGGTCCGCCACCAGGACCAACTTCGCCTCTGCCTGAGAGTTGAATGCGATTGCCATCATCAATACCTGCGGGAATATCAATCTGCACAGTTGAACGTGCTCGCACTCTTCCATCTCCAGCACACTCACCACATGGCTCTGTGATTGTGGTGCCATATCCCTGACAGTTTGCGCATGGGCGCGAGGTCATCATCTGGCCGAGGATGGAGCGAGTCACTTGCTGGACCTCTCCTCGCCCACGACAGAGTTCACAGGTTGATGGCGATGT
>VGAL01000082.1 GCA_016870715.1 Actinomycetota bacterium
CGTTGTGGGTATCCAGGCCAATCATCTGGCATCAAAATTCTCGTTAGCGCTGGATGGCCATCGAAAATAATTCCAAACATGTCGTAGGTCTCGCGCTCATGCCAATTATTTCCCGCCCAAACTTCAACTAATGATGGAATGTGAGGATCTGAGTCAGGTGCGCTAACTTCGAGACGAACCCGGCGATTATTTGTCATCGAAAGTAGCGGATAGATAGCGTGCAATTCACGGCCTTTATCTTGCGGATAATGAACACCGTTAACGCCAAGACAGACTTCAAATAACAATTTATCGCGAAGAATCAACGCAACTTTAACTAATTTCTCACGCTTAATATGAAGCGTAAGTTCACCGCGATCAACAACTACTCGTTCAATCGCATCATTGAATTCTGGGTATGCGCGCTCTAGCTCATCTGTGACATCATCAAAATATGAACCATACGGGCGAGGAGTAGATCCTGCATTTACTTGCTGGCGTACTAAGCCGCCGTAGCCTGAGGTATCCCCGGTGCCACTAACGCCAAACATTCCTTTATCTTCGCTATTTTCGCTCATCACTCAGCCTTCCCAAAGACTGGGATTTGATGGGTGGGAAGTGAAGCCAGAGCGGCCTTCTCAACCTCAGCGATTACCTTCTTGCGATTCACACCGAGCTTCTCATCCTTAATTTGCTCGTGAAGTTTGATTATTGCATCCATCAACATTTCTGGACGAGGCGGACAACCAGGAAGATAAATATCAACTGGGATTATGTGATCAACACCTTGCACAATCGCGTAGTTGTTAAACATTCCACCGGATGAGGCGCACGCTCCCATAGAGAGAACCCACTTTGGCTCAACCATCTGGTCGTAAATCTGGCGAACAACCGGCGCCATTTTCTGGGAGACGCGACCGGCAACAATCATCAGATCTGCTTGGCGCGGCGACGCACGGAATACTTCCATTCCAAAGCGAGAGATGTCGTATTTTTGTGCTGAACCAATCGCCATCATTTCAATCGCGCAGCAAGCAAGACCAAACGTCGCAGGCCAGAGTGAATTGCGGCGCATATATGCAGCCAATTTCTCAACGGTAGTAAGTAGAAAACCGGAGGGGAGTTTCTCTTCTAGACCCACTAGTCCCACTCCAATCCACCGCGGCGCCAGACATATACATAGGCGACAAAGACCGTAAGAATAAAGATGAGCATCTCAACTAAACCAAATAGGCCGAGTTCGTCATAAGCCACAGCCCATGGATATAAAAAGACAATTTCAATATCGAAAATAATAAATAGCATTGCGGTTAAGAAATATTTAATTGGAAACCGGCCGCCACCTTGAGCTTGTGGACTCGGTTCAATTCCACACTCATAGGCATCTAACTTGGCTCGGTTGTAGCGTTTTGGTCCGGCGAGAGCGCCAGCGACTACTGAGAAGGCTGCGAATCCGAAGCCGATTGCTCCGATAGCGATTATCGGGATGTAGGGATTCACA
Organism: Actinomycetota bacterium; assembly: GCA_016870715.1. Taxonomy (GTDB): domain Bacteria; phylum Actinomycetota; class Actinomycetes; order Nanopelagicales; family Nanopelagicaceae; genus IMCC26077. The sequence goes on from VGAL01000082.1 coordinate 1,481, forward strand.
ACATGTAATCCTAAGTGAGCCCTCTAAAGGGGGCGAAATGAGGAGCGCTTGATACCTGTGTGAACTGCCACAACACCCCCGGTGAGGTTGGTCCACTCGGGGTCTTTCCAGCCATTAGCACTCATTTTTCGCGCTAATTCGTCCTGATTGGGCCAAGCACGGATTGATTCTGCTAGGTATTCATAAGCGACCGGATTTGATGAGGTCTTCCGCGCAATCTTAGGTAGAGACTTCATCAAGTAATTCATATACAACTTTCGAAATAGTGGAAAAGGTGGCGTTGAGAATTCAACAATCACCATCCGTCCACCCTCTCTTGTAACACGTAACGCTTCCCGAAGCGCCGCCTCATAATCTTTTGTATTGCGAAGTCCAAACG
>VGAL01000083.1 GCA_016870715.1 Actinomycetota bacterium
GTTGCTAACCGCGGTTCTACTTCAATGAGTTCAAACTCTCCTCTATCACTTGCTGCGCGCAATAAATTGCGAGCATTTGTAAAGCGACGCCCCTGCGTGGGGTGGGTTTTATCGAAGACCCAGTTCTGGTACTCATCTGAATGGACAAGGTGGATTTTCTTATTCATTTTTTGCCTCCTGTGCAATGTGAAACTATCTCTCGAATGATTTCTTTTGATTTCTTCCGCTCCTCCTTTACGGCGAGCGCGAAAGTTCTTTCCCACTGCCGTACCGGAATAAATCGGACATTGAGCCATTTTGCTTCGGTGAGATACAGGGTGATTGCGCGTTGTTTTGAGAGTTCACTCAAGAGCGTCATCACGTTGACGAAGCCGACCATCTCTCCTGCTAACTCTTCGAAGCGCTCCTGGGAGATCGTGAAAGGGATAGCAAGGCCATTCATGACGCTGTGGCGCCCGAGTGGAAGTCGGATTCCCTCTTTGGCCAGTGAGGTATTTGCATCCAGGCAGATCGAACAGGCTTCGTGTGACCAGCGGCTGGTTCCCCCTGCGACTCGGATGGAGCAGATGTAGCAGAGGTGAAAGCCACTGGGGCAGTCCAGACCAGGGATGACCTGTTGTGGTTCGCATGTGCAGCGTTGGGTGGTGGCGCCTTTTGAAGTGAGGCTAAAGCAGGTGGTGCAGAGGAATAGCTTGTCGAGAGGTGCGTCGTTAGGCGTGCTCATAGTTGGTCCTTCTTCTGGACCCCGATGCAAGTGCTGGAGATCCGCTCTTCCATAGTGGGCGGATTTCGCCCCTAGGCGGGTCTTCCTTTAGGACCACCGTGCGCGGTGCGCGGTTGGTGCCGAACTAGCTAAAGGGCTAGAGCGTTCGGCGTCTTTGACCTGAGGTAAGGATACATCAAGGGGGTGACAATTGATTAGGCATAGATCTGATGTCAGTGCTTACTGGTAAAACTTCAAGTATGAATTCAGAACCTAACAACATCGACATTTCACCACTCGAAGAGTCAGCTATTCGTCTTCATGAGATTTATAAGTCATTACTTGCTGCGGGATTTGCCTCGGAAGAAGCGCTCAGTTTAATTGCCAAAATGACTAAGAAGAATTAAAGGGTTCTGATTACGTTGTTACCCACGCTGCAAAACAAGGGTGTCTGTTGCCTCTGGACTCAACGCTAAATAGCCACCATCCACTGCTAAATCTGCACCCGTGACGAAACTTGCATCGGGGCTTGCTAACCAGGCGACAGCTGCGGCGACTTCATCGGGTTCACCGCACCGGCTCATCATGGAGTAGCGCCCCCAAATCGGTTCCCACTTCGCACGGTCACCCTCGGCTGCCTGATCGAGAGTTTCCGTCCAGATCCACCCTGGACTCACCGAGTTGACGCGAACGCGGTCATTGGAGAGATCTAGGGCTTGGCATTTCGTTAACTCGAGAAGGGCACCCTTCATCGCGTTATATGTCCACCGTCCGGTTTGCGCCCGATGTGCCGAGATACTTGCGATATTGACTACCGCTGGGTGAGCGCTATTCCGCAGATGCGAGAGAGATTCGACAACGAGATTTGCACCGGAGAGGAGATTTACTTCGAAGGTCTTCTGCCATTGCTCGCGGCTTGCATCAACGCCGGAGAGTAGGAAGACAGCAGCGTTGTTGACCAGAATATCGAGCGAGCCGGTTTTGCTGATGGCGAGATCGATGGCTTTGGCGCGGACCTTCTCGTCACAGAT
>VGAL01000084.1 GCA_016870715.1 Actinomycetota bacterium
AGATGAGGTGCCAGGTCGCGCACCGGCGGCTGCGTTTACTTCTGAATCGGCATACGTGACTTCCCAGTTGGCAGGAATAGAACGAACTGTGAGCGCCTGAGCCGGTACAGGTAGTAGCCAACCCGATATGACGAAAAGAAGAGTTACGCCTAGGCTTTTTAACCTCACAGAGGCACTTTATCAGGAGGTGGCAAATGTCGAATGTTCATGAAGCGTTTAATAGAGCTGAACGCGAGTTCGCCGAAGCCGCCCCAGAACCAACACTGGACGATTTGCGTAGTGACCTGGCTCGAGCAATAGGTGATTTCGCAAATCAGAATTTTGCTGATCGATATGGACCGTTAGTGGGCTCAGTTGTTGAAAATACGGCAGAACAGATTTTGAGAGATCTTGAGAGCAATGGGATGAAAGCCCGGACGGAGCTCACATTTGTTGCTCAGGAACTAGCGAACCGGATTCTTCGTGGCATCAACGGGTAATCTCGTCATCGTCTTGATTGCGGCGATTGTCATCATCATCACGATGAGTCGACTTTAGTCACCTTCTAGTTAATTAGTAGACCAGTGCCTGCGTTGTTGGTTGCAAGATATCTTCGACAAAGGTACTCGCACCTGCGATTTCTACCCCGGGCAACAATTGATCCTGAGTGATATTACGGCGCTTGGCACATTGAGTGCAGACTCGTATTTTTCCGAGTTCAAGAATCTGATCTCGAAGTTGCGACAGTGGTGCAGCATGTTCAAGGTGAAACTCTTCTGCTTGACCTGGAAGACCAAAGAGCGTTGCATCGCCAGTAAGCCAGAGAATCACATCAGTCCCTGTAGCAGCAGCAGTCGCTGCAACGGTGAAGCCCTGTGAACAACGCTCAGCAGAATCTTGTCCGACAGTCACTTTTACAACGAGGGTTTTTGATGTCATGGCTGAAATCTACACGTAAATTGGTTAATTCCCCGTACTCTTTTCCTTATGCTCATACTGGATCTGGTATTTGCGGGAATCTTGGTGGTTTTCGCCTTTTTGATCTCGCTATTCCTCATCGGTAGATCGGCTCGTGCATTGCGAAAATTCCAGCAGGAGAAATCTGGCGACACAATGCGTCGTAAACTTATCTCCCGTAACCAAGTACGAAAGTTAGGCGATTGAGATGGCATTTACGCTACCTGAAGGGCTGCACCAAGAGCTCTACCCGTTGGCATGGTTAGTCGGCACTTGGCGCGGTAAAGGTCAAGGTGAGTATCCGGGCACCAAGCCATTCTTATTTGAACAAGAGGTCACTTTCAATCATGACGGTCGCCCCTTCCTCAATTATTTTTCTCGCTCTTGGCTGGTTCAAGAAGATAGCGATGAATTGGTACCCTCACACCAAGAGACAGGTTTCTGGCGAGTGAAGCCAAATAACGTTCTTGAAGTCATTTTGTCGCACAACAGTGGCATCGCTGAGGGCTGGGTCGGGCGTTTTGATGTAGCAAAGATTCAATTAGTGATGGATCAGAGTTATAGCGCACCCTCTGCGAAACAAGTCACTGGTGGAACTCGACTTTATGGATTGGTTGAAGGCGAACTTTTCTATGCATATGACATGGAGGCACAAGGCCACCAACTTCAAGCACATGTGTGGTCGACGATGGAACGCGTCGTAGTGTGAGTGCGCCAGAACCCCTTGCTTA
>VGAL01000085.1 GCA_016870715.1 Actinomycetota bacterium
GCTTGAGCGCTTGGCTAATTCACCATACTCGGCGAGCGCGTAACCATCGAATGGTTCTTCATACCAATAAACATTCGCTTCGGCGAGCACAGGCAAACGCTTTGCTGCTGCTTCAACATCATCTTTAAAGACCGTTCCAGCATCAATCATCAAATATCCATCAGAACCAATGCCTTCACGCGCTGCATAAATATGTGCAGCATCATCTTCTACCGTAGTGAGACCAAATGGCCCCCAGCCGAATTTGATTGCTTTGAAACCCTTATTGCGCATCTCCACTGCCTTCTGCTTGGTTTCAGCAGCGGTATCACCAAAGAGCACAGATGCATAAGGAAGTTTTCGCTCGGTCTTCTTATATCCAAGTAATTTCCAGATGGGCTCTTCTTTGGCACGACCAAGGCAATCCCAGAGGGCGATTTCGATTCCAGAAATCAAAAGATCGCTCTGAAGTAATCCGTAGAAAGAGTTCTGTCGAACATTGCGATAGACCTGGCGAATATCTTCTGGTGAATCAAGGCGCTGCCCGAGGACTGAATCAATCACAGGGTGACATCCGCTATGCGACATTGGAGTGATCCAACTGGTGATGCCCACCATCGGTGAACAGACCGCTTCGCCCCAGCCCACATGGCCATTAGATGTGACGCGGCAGAGAAGTGAGTCTTGACTGCCATCGCCGATATCGAGAACTTCAGGCATACGAAGGTAGAAGAGATCAACGGAATCGATTTTCATGGGTAACCCTCTCGTTAGCTAAGTTTTATCGGCTCGACATGTTTCGGTGACCGGCCATCGCCCGAGGATACTCCACGGATTCGCCGTGACATCCATGGAATAAGAAAGGTCACGAACCAGCGCACATCGTCATAGACCTTCGCGAAGAACGAACGTCGAGGTAGCGGCGGTAAATCCTCACGCCAATTCGAGTCATGTGGTCCACCTATTTTTTGTAAGACTCCTTGCGCTACTCGATGGTGTCCAGCTGGATTGAGATGAAGGCGATCTTTATCGAGGAAACGTCTACTACCAATGTCAGGGTCATTGGTCGCCTCTAAAACTATGCCGTTGTACTGGGCAGCCATCTCCCGCACATTCTTATTAAATGCGCTAAACCGCTCCTCCCAAATTTCTTGCATCTTCCCTGACTTTGCCACGCGTTCAATCGCAGTAAAGACCATCAGCTGGCATCCAGTCGCTGCTAATACTTTTATTGCTTCGCGGTAACGCGGCAAGACAACATTTGGGTCGTAGCTTGGACGAAGTAAATCATTTGCACCCGCATGAAATGAGACCAATGTTCTTGGACCTTCAATCCATCTCAACGCGACTGGTATCTGATCATCGATTACCTGGCCGACGAGCTTTCCGCGGACCGCAAGATTAAGGTAGGTAAATCCCGGAGTCTGGGAGGCAAGCGCCTGCGCAACGCGATCGGCCCACCCTCGATATTGATCGTTGACTTTCTCATCTTGCATTCCTTCAGTGAAGGAATCACCTAAGGCTATGAAGCGGGTATATCCGGCCATCTCAACTCGCTCTTTATATCTTGTTAATTTCTGGGTTATCTAGCTTGCGCTCGTCTTTCAGAGACAGAATACAACGCAATAGATGCCGCAACGCTTGCATTCAAGG
>VGAL01000086.1 GCA_016870715.1 Actinomycetota bacterium
ACATTCACATGCACAAAAAGATCACCGCGACTTCCGCTTCGCAGTCGGGTCATTCCTTTACCTTTAATTGGAATCATCTCGCCACTCTGAGTGCCCGGTTTAATCTCAACTTCGATTTCGCCATCTAACGTTTCAACTTTCATCATGGTTCCTAGCGCTGCTCCTGTCATTGGAACGTTAAGTTGTAGATGAAGTGAATCGCCATCCCTGACTAGAAAATCATGATCTGCAACGATGATTTCGACATATAAATCACCAGCTGGGCCGCCACCAGGGCCAACTTCACCTTGCCCTCCAAGTTGGATTCGATTTCCAGTTTCTACTCCCGCAGGAATTTTTACTTCGACATTTCTCTTCGCCCGAACTCTTCCATCACCAGAACACTCACGGCAGGGACGAGGAATAACCGTTCCAAAACCTTGGCAAGTTCCACAAGGCCGTGAGGTCATTACCTGTCCGATGAATGAGCGGGTTACTTGCTGTACCTCACCTCGTCCTTTACAAATATCGCAAGTCTTTGGTGAACTTCCTGATTCGCAACCATCTCCTCCGCACTTTTCGCAGATAATTGCAGTCTCGACTCCAATTGACTTTGATACTCCAAAGCATGCCTGACTTAAATCGACTTCAACTCTTATCAGCGCATCTTGGCCTTGACGCATTCGTGGGCGTGGTCCACGCGGAGCGCCACCACCGCCGAAGAATGCATCCATGATGTCACTAAAGCCACCGAATCCCCCGCTAAATCCAGAGAACCCATCTCCTCCTCGATCGTAAGAATTTCGCTTATCTGGATCACTTAATACTTCATAGGCGGCAGTAACTTCTTTAAAGCGATCTTGGATTTTTGGATCGGGATTTACATCAGGATGCATCTCCCGCGCTAACTTTCGATACGCACGCTTAATCTCATCGGCCGATGCATCTCGACTAACACCCAGAGTTTGGTAGTGGTCAGCCATTATCTTCCTTCAGTCAGAAAACGACCTACATACCGAGCTACTGCTTGTACGGCAGACATTGATGTTGAGTAGTCCATACGGGTAGGACCAATAACGCCAAGTGCGCCGAGGGAATTCCCATCATTTCCATATCCCATACTCACAACACTGGTGCTCTTAAGACTCTTCTCTGATTGCTCGTGGCCAATCCTTATCTTCATAGCATCGCCAGAATCGCTTAACAATCGCAATAAAACAACTTGCTCTTCAAGCGCTTCAAGAACGCCATGAATATCGCTGGTTGTCTCATTTGGAGAGCGCGCCAAGTTTGCAGTACCTGCGATCACAACTCGCTCTTCTGGTTTTTCAAGAGACATCTCAATTAGATTTGAAATTATCAGCGCGGTGGAGGTCCGCTCATTTCGTGGAAATACTTCTAATATCGACTCAAGGGAACCTGAGACATCGGCCATGCTTCTTCCGGCAACTAGAGAATTAAGGCGATTCTTCAAATCTCCAAGCAGTGGATCATTCATTGGGTAAGGCAGCTCCAATACTCGCTGCTCTACTCGACCTGTATTTGTTATTAGTACCAACATAATGCGAGTGCTGTTGAGCGCCACTAATTCGATATGACGGACTCTGGACTTGGTCAGTGATGGGTATTGAACAACAGCGA